>NZ_JBSGCE010000080.1:0-33926 GCF_053601695.1 Nonomuraea sp. NPDC004702 | reverse complement strand
CGCCGGTCACGATCGGCGACCCGGGAGACGTCACCGCAGGCGACGCCGGCTCCACCTACAGCAGCTTCGAGCAGGCGCTCATGAACCAGACCAAGAGCCGCTTCAACGCGCTCCTGTCGACGATGCGGCTGAACGGCTTCATCGTCTGACTCACCTGTTCGTGGCCGTCCGCGTGGGCTCGCGCTTCGCCCCTGAGGGAGACGCGGGCGGTCCCTAGTCGTGTCGTCCTGCTCTCTGAGGGTGCGGGCGGGACGGCACCCCAACTACCAGCTCAACGAGATCGAGGTGCGCGTGCAGGACCCGAACATCATCGGCATCCTCCTGAACGCCGGTCTGGCCGGGCTCGCATTCGTCCTCTTTCTCAAGGGCTGGATCGCGCCGAAACCGTCTGTGGACCGGCTCACCAAGGAAGCCGAGCAGTGGCGCAAGTTGTACGAGATCGAGCGGCAGGCGCACGACCTCACCCGCAAGGGGCACGCCGAAGAAACCCGCGCTGCGCTTCAAGCCGCGGCCGAGGGCAGCCAGACAGCAATGGCGCTGCTGGAAGAGATACGCAAGCGCCAGAGCGAGGCTCAGCGATGACGCCAGAGGAAGAGATGAGACGCGCCGAGCAGGAAGCCGCGGAGTCGAAACTCCGGGCTCAGCAGGAGCTGCGGCAGGCACGCGAACGCGCCAGACGAATCCGGTCGATCACTCAACGGTTGCGTGAGCTGCGGGAGGCGAACGGGTTTGCCGCGCTGCTGGACGACGCGTTCGGAGGCGGCCATGCGTGACCAGTGGTTCATGGCCGCGAACGTCCTCCTGATCGTGACGGCGCTGCTGGCGCTCGCCTGCGTGGTCTCTCAGGCGCTGCTGGCGCGCTGGTGGGAGACGCCCGCCGGCAGGCATGTGTTCGCCTTCCAGGGCGTTGTGGCGGCGCTGGCGAGCCTGTGGTCGCTGCGGGTGTGGTTCCCCGACAACGAGACCATCCGGCTTCTCCGCAACATCGCGTTCGTGGGTCTCCCGGTCGTCATTGGATGGCGGCTGGCCATCATCATCCGCACTTGGCGTGCCAAGCGCCGCAAGCACAAGGAGGCGCTGTGAAGGTCATCGCACGGGCCGGCTGGAATGCCCGCGACCCGAAGAACCGCCTGACCGTGCCATGGAGCGTCCGGACGGAGTTCTTCGTCCACCACACCGACGGTCCTCCCGCGCAGACGTTGAGGTCGATCCAGGACTTCCACATGGGCGCCTCCCGAGGCTGGTCGGACATCGGCTACAACTTCCTCGTCGACGACGGCGGCGTCATCTACGAAGGCCGCGGCTGGCTCGTCGTCGGCGCCCACTGCCCCAACCACAACCGGACGGGGATCGGCGTCGCCTACATCGGCGAGAACAACCCAACCGACGCCGCGAAGCGGTCGATCCGCTGGCTGTACGACGAAGCCTGCCGCAAGGCCGGACGACCCCTGAAGAAGCTCGGCCACGGTGACCGCTACCCGACCGAATGCCCCGGCCCGCAGTTGCAGGCGTGGGTGAACGCGGGCATGCCCGCCGAGCTGGTCGACGCGCCGGCCAAGAACCCCATGGAGGACATCGTGAAGGCCTTGCCCACGCTGAAGCTGAAGGACGACAGCTACGACGTGAAGACGCTCCGTGCTGTCTTGTTCGCGCGGGGAGGCCTGAACGAAGCCGTGTACGGCGGGCCGGTAGGTCTGAAGTCGTGGCTGGAGAAGACCGTCTTCGACGCGGCTCTGTGCGAGGACGTGAAGGCCTGTCAGCGGCGCGCGAACCTGACGGATGACGGGATCGTTGGGCCGGCGACCTGGCCTGTCCTGCTGAGGGTGTCGTGAGCGACGGCCTGTTCTCCAGGCTGTGGGCTCGCTGGAACAGCCCTCAAGGCTCCCCATACGACGAGCTCGGTGCCGTCGATCAGGACGGTCTACGCGAGCACGCTGAGACGTCTCTAGCTGTGGCCTGGGCTGACGGCCTGGTGCCCGGCTGGCACGACGAAACCAACTGATCTACGACTGAGAAACGTCGTCCTGAGCGCGGTTCTCAGTCACCCGAGGCGGTCCCACAGAGGGGCCGCCTCTTTTATATCCCCATCCCCGAGGAGCATCCTCATGCGCTACAAGAGCGCGATCGTCCTGTCCGCTCTCGTCGTCGGCCTCGGTGTGACCGGTGCCGCATCTGCGAGTGCCGCCGCGCCTGCGAAGCAGTACGGCGTGTGCATCAACGTCAAGACTGGCGCTGTGCGGCTGCTGGAGCCGCTGGCCCTGCGTCGCAGTCAGTACGGCAAGTGCAAGGCGGGGGAGCGGAAGGTGAAGCTGCCTACGCTCAACGCCATCCCGGTCGTCCCGCCGCCGCCCGCCACTGTCGTCTACAAGCGCGGCGCCGCCGTCGAGACGTGCACGAAGACGGTGGACGTGGTGCTGACGTACGACTGCAAGACCGTCCCCGCTCCGTCCCCGACTCCCACCCCCGCGTCCTGAGGAGAGCGACATGAACGTAGGGAAGTACGCGAAGACCTTCGTGGCGGCGCTGTTCGCCGCTGTGGTGGTCGCCAAGTCGGCTGTCACCGATGGTGTGATCTCTCCTCAGGAGTGGATCGACATCACGCTGGCGGTGCTCACATCGCTCGGCGTGTGGGCGGTGCCGAATGCCCGGCGGTCTGAGGACCTGCCGCGATAACCTGTGGCCTGCCCGGGAGCGAGACCGGGAGGGGGACTCGACCCGGGCACCCATCTGCTCGCCTCTGCCACGGGACGCTGTGGCACCCGCGTGAGCGGTACGGCGGCGGACGTACGGGGCCGGGTCACCTACGGGTGGCCCGGCCCCGTTTCATGTCTGTGACGTAGGCGGCGGCTCCTACTGACAAGCGAGAAGGTGATCAACTTCGCGCTTCACTGGCATGATCGAGGGTCTTGGGGTACGGCTAGTAGCACAGCAGGTCAGGCGGACCCATCGCCTTCTGTGGGTAGCTCATTCACTACGTAGGTGCCGCGTCCCAGCACACTCTTGATCAGACCCCGGTTGCGTAGTTCCTTCATCGCTCGCCGCACGGTCAAGTAGGCGACGCCATACTCTGCGGCCTGGTCCCGCTCGGCGGGTAGGCGACGCCCCAGGCTTAGTTCGCCGGACCGGATGCGGGCCTCGATGTGATCGGCCAGCCGCATGTAAACGTACTCGGGGCTGTCCTCATCGGGATCGAATGGCGGGTTGCTCACGCGATCAACGTATGGCCACCCCTAGCTGCACGAACGCATGGAAAGCTATGTATCGCTATACATGGCTATCTAGTTTCCTTACGATGACAGCCATGGCCCATTGCGCTCCTCGCTTTGACCCCAGCCCCCAAACGGGAGCCCTGCGGTGACGGGGTTCCTGTTCTGTCTGGCATGCGGCGACACGGTTGAAGAGAACGCCGACGGCGATTGGGAGGGCCGCACAGGTACTGCCTGCCGCAAGCGCGCGGGCGGTCACCTGGTCGAGCAGGTCATCCCGGAACCGGATGAGCAGGCATGACCACGCTCACCGTGCCCTACATCACGGCTTACGACGGAGAAGACGTCGACTACCAGCTCGCCCTCGCCTCACACCCTGAGGCGACCAACGGCATGCGTCTGTCCTACGTGGACGCCGTACCAACGGATTGGATGTTCGGCGTCCTCTGGCACCGGCACGGCCTGTCCCGGGCAGGTAACCCCGACTGGAAGCGCGTGAACACGCGCCGGCAGCGCCGCTGCATGCTGCACGCCCTCTGTCAGGTGTGCGGCAGATCCGCCACCGACGGAGACAGCCTCATCTGGTGGGTGATGGCCGAACCGCCCGGGACGACCCCGGCGGGCAGGCCGTTCACCAACGCGCCGCCCACCTGCCCGGCCTGCATCCCGGCCGCGCGGACGCTCTGCCCACGGCTGCGTCGGCGCGCCCTGGTCTACACCGCCCGGGACATCGAGCCGTACGGGGTGGTGGCGGAGGTGTTCAAGCCGGTCGGCCCCCGCCTGATCGCGGCCGGCCAGGTAGTGGAGATGCCCTTGGACGCGTTCCGCGAACTCGACTACGCGCTGGCCAGGCAGCTCCTCGTTGCCCTGGACGACTTGCAACCAGCGACTTCATAGACCGGTCCCCGCTCGACCATCCCTTTGCTGGGTGGGCCAAACATCGGGCGGGGACCTACAGACCGCCCCCGTTCTGGCCTCTGGAGGGGAGCCAGAGCGGGGGCCTGCGTCCTTCCTAGACGCTTCTGTGCTGGGATCTAGTGCCCGAATCGTCCCCGGATCTCGCCCGACCGTCGACAACGCTTGCATGGTCGGTACCGCCACGGCAGCACCCACGAGCGGACCATGCCGCTACCCCCACAGCGGGAGCACCGGGTGAGCGGGTTGCGGGCGACAGCGATGTAGAGCACGGCCACGACCGCCGCGGCGATCAGCAGAGCGGTGAACGGGTCCATTGTGGCCCTCCCTCCTGTAGCGGCGATCCCGCTACATGTAGCGCCGCCGCTACAGGGCCCGCTACTGGCTGACATGGGGAAACGCATCCTTGTAGCGGGTAGCGGCCATCCTGCCCAAGGCCGGGATATGGCCTGACCGGGCTCACCGGAGGACCGGGCGGCCGCTACCGCTACCGTTTGGCTCGATGGCCCGCCGCTCCGCGGCCTGCTTCACCGCGGCCAGCTTGCAGCCCTTGAGCGGGTCCCCGGTGACCGAGTCCCGCACGTTCTCGCTTGCCACGCCGAGCTCACGTAGCTTGGCGCTGATGGACTCCTGCGTCTCGCTGGCGTAGCCCTCCGGGAGCTGTTCGCGCAGCCGCTCGGCCAGCAGCCGCCAGGTCAGCTTGTCCTCGCCGCCGTAGAACACCTGCTGCACGTCGTACAGCACGTCCCTGGCCTCACGAGCGACGTCCTCGCCGGCGGCCATCCCGGACAAGGTGCCGGCCTTCTCCCGCAGGGTCCGGGCGTAGGTGAGGATCTTCTCGGCGTCGCCGGCGTCGGCCAGGTGGAAGCGGACGGTGGGTGTGTCGTCGGAGGCGCCGCGCAGCATGCCGACGCCTTTGTAGGTGGGCAGCAGGGTGGAGGTGTCGTAGCCCTCCGTGGACGAGCCGGACCCGAGGACCATGTCCGACACCTGGTAGGAGCCGGTCCGTAGCCCGATGCGCACCTGGTGCTGGTCGCGGAACGCGGTGAACCGGGTGGCGATCTCGCCGGAGCCGACACCGCCCGGCTTCTGGGTAGCGTCCAGCACGATCACGCCGGCCGCGGGCGCGACCTTGACCAGGAAGACGAGTAGCCCGGAGATCTCCTTGTCCAGCTCCTTGTCGCCGGTGTCGAAGTACTCCTGGCACTCGTCGATGACGACCAGCCGGACGGGCATGCCGTAGCGCGGGTCGCGGGCGAGGTCGCGCGTCAGCTTCCCCTCCGGGCACACGTCCACGGGCAGCTCCGACAGCCGCTGGTAGCGCCACTGCACCTCTGCCTTCAGGTCGCGCAGCGTCTCCACGAAGATCTCCAGCGGGTCGCCGTCGCGGGACATGGCGAACCCGAAGCTGAACCGGTCGGCCACGAGCGCGAACTTCCGCCAGTCCGGCGAGCCCTTGCCGTCGAACACGCACAGCTTCACGTACGGGTCCAGCGCCGCGTACAAGGCAAGCAGGCGGGCGGTGAAGCTCTTGCCCTGCCGCGGCTGGGCGCCGACCAGGATGGACACCCACATCATCAGCAGCGTCACCGCCTGGCCGCGCTCGTCGAGCCCGAGCGGCGCAGGCTGCCAGATATCGGTCGGCTGCAGCTTCAGCAGCGGCGTGCGGCCAGCCGGGATGGACAGCGGGTCCCGATCGGCCACCCACAGCTTGTGCCGCCGGTTGGAGGACGGGTCGCGGGTGAGGAACACCTGCGAGACGGCCACGTCGAGGCCGGACGCGAGGTCCTCCTTGGCCTTGATCACGTGGCCGAACCCCTTGCCGTAGGGCAGGTCGATCAGGACGGCGCTGCCGTCGCCCTCGCGCCGCATCACTGACCCGAACGTGACCTGCTGGTCCTTCTTGTCGGGGTGGCCGAGGCCGGCCGCGTAGTAGCCGCGCAGCACGATGTCCGGGGTCATCTTGCGAAATCGGGGGGCCACCACCGCGGCGTGCACGATCCGCTGGTCGGCTGGGTGGCCCACTTTGGCCAGTATCGGGAGCACCGCCGCGAGGGCGCCGGCTTGCACCCACCACGGGGTGATGCGAACCAGGATCAGCGCCAGGAGGAGCAGGCAGGCGAGGCCGATGATGAACCAGGGCAGGCGGTGGCGGCGGTGCTTGTCGGCCACCTCGATGAACTTCAGCGCGGCCTCGGCGTCGGGGGTGACCTTGGCGCGGCTCATGGTGTCGCTGTCGAACGCCCACCTGCCCGCCGCTGCCAGGACCTTCCACAGGCCCGCGGGTGCCCACCAGAGCGCCAGAGCCGCATACCAGGGGGTTCGCAGGCTGTGGTAGCCGAGCCGGTGCGCCAGGCGGCCGAGGAAGCGCCTGGCGGCGGGCCGGCGGTTTCCGCGCCGGAGCGCGGCCGGGATGATCGGCCGCGCTTCGTGTTCCTCGGTGACGACGTCGGCATAGACCGGCTTGCCCGCGTCCGGGTCGGGCTCGGCGTCCAGCTCGACTTCGTAGTGCGTGTCTTTGGGGGCTTGTTCCGTCATGCGTCGCCGCCGGCCGGGCGCTTGAACACCGCCTGGTGGCCGTCCCAGTGGACAGCAACGAGTTCCCACCCCTTCGGGCCGAGCGCGTCGAGGATGCGCTCCAGGGTCAACCACTTCTCTCGAAATGACTCGACGCGGTACTCCCAGACGGTCATCACTTGCCCCCGCCCTGGCCGTTGCTTACGAAGGGCTCGTCGCCTGGCAGCATCACATGGTGCAAGCGGTCGAGCGTGGGTCCCTCTGCAACCTCACCAGCGGGCTCGGCGGGCTGCTCGGCCAGCCGAGCGTTGATCAGCTCGACCGCCCGCCGCTCGGTGATCCCGAACCGGGTGACGAGCTGGTCGGGGTGCGGCGGCTTGCCCACCATCTGGAGCGTCATGACGACCAGCTCGTCAGCCACCCCGCCGATGATGGTTCGCGCAGCACCACGCGTCAGCTTGAACCTGTCGGACAGCTTGCGCTCAGACAGCGGCTCACGAGTGAGCACGCTCGCCTCGTACGCGAGGCGAGCTGCCTCCTCAACCGTGCTGGGCACAGCCGGCTCGGGCTTGCCCTCCTCCGGTTCCTCTGCTGCCTTGGGGTGGTCGTCGGCGTCGTCGACCGGCTCCACGTCGGGCACATGGCTGGCGTGCGTGGAGCGGCGCAGCATGCCCATCAGCAGCTCGTACGCCACCACGAGCACGATCGGCGCGACCGCGCTGATCAGGCTGGACGCCAGCCCGCCAGACCAGCCGTGCGCCACGTTCGCGGCCAGCGTGGCGACCGCGCCGGCGATCAGCGCGAGCCGGGCCAGCCACGGGGAACGTTGGCGGCGGCGTGAGGCGTCGAGCATCACGAGGGACCCCATGATGATCACGCCGTCGATCAGGACGGGCAGCGTCCACGCCGTCGAGGGAGGCTCACCGGCGGAGGTGGCGAGCCCGTGCTGGTGGCGGAACGACACGTAGGCGGCCACGGCCGCGATGACCGACACGACGGCGATGGCGACGCGGCGCGTGGCCATGCCGTCGACCGGTCGGACAGAGGCAGGGTCGTCCGGTCGGGCGACCGGCTCGGTAAGGTTTCGGCTCACAGCCGGATCTCCTGTTCAGGCAGGGATGGGTTGAGGTCCCCGGCCGGCGGTAGGGTCGCCAGGCCGGGGACCGGTCTTCTACTTGCTCGCGCCGAGCATGACCGCGGCCCGGTAGAGAGCCGGGGCGATGGACGACAGCTCACGCATGTCGATCGCGCCCAGGAACTCCGACCAGTCCGCGGCGGCCCGCGGGGTGACCTCGTGCTCGCGCACCCCGCCCGGGAGGCGGTAGCTCATCCGAATCCACGCCTCGTCGGGCTGGTCGCCGGGATTCTCGACCAGGACCAACATGAGCAGCAGGTTGGTGAACGAGGAGAGCACGGTCATGTGCGCGTTCTGGCCCTTGTCGTGGCTGGCCGTGCACCACGAGATGTGGCAGCTCACAGCTCGGTCACCTCGCTCAGCATCGAGGCGCCTTCGGTCAGGAGCTCGGCGAACTCGCGCAGCCCGCGCCGGTCGATCAGGCCGGGCCGCTCGAAGTAGCGGATGATGTAGGCGATGGAGCCCGCGGTGAAGCCGGGCAGGTCGATGTAGGCGGTGAGGCCGTCGTCGCCGGTGAACATGACCCGCACCACGGGCGGCGTGGAGTCGTCGGCCGGCGCGTACAGGTTGACCTCGACGACGAGGTTGGAGTCGTCGATGTGCTCGATGAGGTCCCGGGTGGCCTGGTGCGGCCAGCCGGGCTCAAGGTGGCGGCTGGTGCACCATTCGTAGCGGGCGCACTTGGACGGCGGTATGTTGCTCGTCACGCTCTCTCCCCTGTGTAGGCAGGTGGATGTGGGCCAGGCCCTCGGCCGGTGTTGGAGCACCGGCTGAGGGCCGTTCTGCTATGTGGAGCTGGCCTTGCCGCGCGCCAGCGCGACCAGGCCCAGCAGGACGTTCGCGATGCGCTCGGCCTCGGCGAGCGTGGCGTAGGCGAGCGGCTCCCCGTCCATCTCCATGCACACACGGGGCTCGACCTCGCGGAAGCGCTGCGTGAGCATGAAGGTCATCTCGGGAGCAGCGAACTCGGCGTACCCCACACTCGGCTCCATGGAGTCGAAGCTGACGGACTGGGCCCCGCTGTCGTGCTCCCGGTCGTCGATGGCGTCTCCGCTCTTGTGCAAGCCGCTGTTGATACACCACGCCGGGCAGGGGTGCGTGGAGAGCCAGTAGGCGGGCTCGTCGCTCTCGCGTTGCTTGGCGTAGGCCTCCATCGTGGCGTCGTACTTGATGTGGACGGCCAGCTCGGCACGCTTGGCGGCCTTGCGCGCGTCCTCCTCCCACGCCTCGGGCAGCTGGATGCAGGGGCGTTCGGGCGCGAGGGCGAAGGCGGGCTGCACCGTCTCGGCGTCGGCGCAGACCAGGCTGCTGGTGGCCTCGTCGTTGAGGCGCATAGGGTTGTCCACTGGAACTCTTTCCGTGCATGGTTCGGGTTTCCAGGGCCCGTCCTGGTGTTGGCGCACCGGGCGGGCCTTCTTTCTTTCTTGCTGGGGCGGACCCCATGAGTGCTTAGTGAACTGTCTTGGCCAATTATGTTCACACTTACTGCCACGACACAAGAGGCTTGGCCAACTTTCTTGGCCAAGCGTTTTATGTCACCATGGGAACATGACCACCGACGAGGAGCGCCTCACGCGCATCCGCACTCTGCGGGCCGAGCTCGACGCCAAGCGTGCGCAGCTCTTCGCCGAGATCCATGACGCCTTCCACGAGAACCGAGGAGAGCCGCAAGTCCGCGGCTGGCTGGCCAAGGTCGCCAAGGCGTCCAACTACACCCGCGAGTACGTGGCCCAGATCCGCGACGGGCGAGTCCGGGCAGACGCCTCGAAGAGCGAGTGAGTTGGTTGGTTAGTTAGTTAGTTAGGTAGTCCGAGTAGTCAGTTAGTCAGAGAAGCGGCGTGGGTCACAAATCGCCACGCTCGGCAGAAGCAGTCAGTCAGTCAAGAAATAAACTGGGGCAAAGCACTCAGTGGGTGCGGTATCGCATCGACTCTCACTACATGCATGCGCCCGGTCGAGGTGCGGGCGTACCCGGGGCAGCATCTTATGGCGCCGGCCGGGGGAGTGTCTGCACGCGTTGCTACATGTAGCAACGCGTGTAGCAACGCGGCTAGGTTCACCCAGGTTCACCAGGGCTCGCCAGGGCACACATTCTGAATGCCTGCTACATGGCGAACCGTGGTGAACCTCCCGCCCGGAACTTCTAATCCGACGGTCGCAGGTTCGAATCCTGCAGGGCGCGCTTTGATCATGGCCTGACCTGCGACTATGCGGGATCGGATGCATTCTAGAATTTTCGTCTAGCGGTTGCGTGCTCCGTGCGTGCTCGGTCGCACCAACCCTGCACACACCATGATCATCCGCCATCCCGGGCCGGCTCAGCAAGAACAGCGGCCCCGCCTCGCCAGGAGCAGTCAGCGAATGCGGGGCCGGATGCTTAATCCGACTGTCAGCTCCTCAGTGAGACGATTCTCCCGGTTTCGGCCTGGTCTTCCTTGCCGAACAGCAGCAGGGCGGCAGTCTCCTCGGCCGCTGCCGTGGCCACCTGCGGGTAGACGGAGGTGTAGGTGTCGGCGGTGAACGCGCTGGATGTGTGGCCCAGCGTTTCCTGCACCACTTTCATGTCCACTCCGGCGGCCAGCATGAGCGAGGCGGCGCCATGTCGGAGGTCGTTCAGCCGGATGGGTGGCAGGCCGGCCAGATAAGCCAGCCACAGGAACTGGTCGGAGACGTGCTGGGGGTGCAGGCGAGTGCCGTCAGGCTGGGTGAAAACGAACCCGCTGTCGACCCATGCCTTGCCCATGGCCAGGCGTTCCTGCCGTTGCTGCTGCCGGTGGGCGCGCAGGACTTGGGCTGTGTCGCTGTCCAGGGCGATGGTGCGTACTGAGGCGTCGGTCTTCGGGGTGCCTTCGTGGACCTGCCAGGCCAGCTGTACCAGCTGCCAGTTCACCGTCAGACTGTGGCCGTTGAGATCGACCTCCTTCCAACGCAGCGCGCATGCTTCGCCCCGCCGTAGCCCGCGCAGCGCGACCAGCTGATACAGGGCGAACAGGCGGTGGCGGCGGGCATGTTCGAGGAACAGGCGGGTCTGGGCGGGCGTCCACACCATGACAGGGGAGGGGCGGGGAGCGTTGGTGTAGGTGTCGATTGGGTTGACTCGCTGCCCGCTTCGGCGCTGCTTTTCCGCCTCCCGGTGCTGGGCGAAGTCGGCTTGCCAGGCGTGGACCCGGTCCTCGGTCCACACCAGTGGCTTGGGCCGGACGTGGGCGGGCATCTCCAGCACGGCGGCGGGGTTGAAGTCGATCAGCCGGTCCTGGCGCATGGCCATGTTGAGCGCGTGGCGGAGTGTCGTCAGATTTGCGAGGCTGCTGCACCGCCCATGCTCCGGTCAGGCGCGCGGTCGCATCGGCTTGCTCGAGGGGCTCGTGTTGGCAGAACTGTAGGGCGCCGAGCATTCCGACCCGCTGACATCCGCCACAACCTCGCCTACTGCAAACAACAGGCAGAGGAGGCATAGGGCGGACAGAACCACCTGATCGGCCGTGATGAGGCACTGGCCGGCCTGCATGATCGCCTCGCCGACGTGCCGACCTTGCCGTGCTGGATAACGGTCCATGGCCTGGGTGGCATCGGCAAGACCAGTCTGGTAATCGAATTTAGTCACTGCTACCTGCACGAACACCAGCTGGCATGGCATCTGCCTGCCGAGGACCCCACCGCACTGTCGGCCGCCTTCGCCGACCTGGCCTCCCACATCAGCGGGCGGCAGGACGACGGCGCCGATCCAGTCCACCAGGTGCATACGGAGACCTTCACGCCGGCCGCGATGGCGCGGATGGATTCCCCGCGCTCGCGGCGAGTGAGGATCGCGGCACGCTTGTCGTCGTAGACCACCGGGGGGCGGCCGCCGACCCGGCCGCGGCGGCGGGCCGCCTCCAGGCCATTCTTGGTCTTGCGGACGACGTCGCGGCGCCGGTCCTCCGACAGGGCCAAGGGCCAGGTCGAGGATCAGGGCCCTCCGCTCGGGTCGGTGTCATAGGCCGCAAAGTAGAGGCGTATCCCGAGGTCAGGACGTCGTACCGGTGCCTGTCGGAATCCACGTACCGAACCGTTCACCGACGTTGATTCTCGACACGGGTTTTCGACGCTCACCACCTGCGACCTCGCGGCTTTCGGCGCGAGTGTCGACAGACGAGGGTCTGTCGACACTCACAAGCGGTTACAGAGAGCTACTTTGCACTTCATGGCGCCGACCCGAGCGCCGGGCCCAGTCAGCCGGTATGGGCCTGCGGCACAGCTCGCCAAACACGTGGAAGACGAGCCGCCCTCAGCCCTTGCCCTCCCGTCTCGGGCCGTTCGGCCCCACTCAAGCAACCCCTTCCTGCCGCAAAGTGTATGACTGACTACCGAGAGTGTTCGAGGGTGTGGTGTCGGCGGCTGCCGGCCGTCCGGTCCCGGCCGGCCGGCTGGTGGTCGAGTCTGGACGAGCCTGTCCGAGTCACTGTTGGACACCTCGGCTTCATGGCTTTGCTGACTCGCATGGCGCCCAACCGGGCTCCGATACCAGTCATAGTTCCGGAAGCTCAGCCGCTGGATGCCAGCGGATGGAGAGAGGGGTTCATGTGCGTTCCCACCTACGCGCGACCATGGTCGTGGCGGCTTTCGCCGCGCTAGCCACAGGTGTCTTGGCGGCTCCGGCCGCCGCTGACGGTGTACGGACCGATCGGGCGGGTGACTCCGGTGCGGCCCGCATGGTCGGTGAGTGCACCGATCCGGGATTCGTCGGCGCCATCCGCTTCCGCAACCCGCTGGGGCTGTACGACGTGGACTGCATCCGGCCCGAGAGCGTCCGCTATCCCGGGCCGGTCTTCGTCACCCACTGCAAGCCCACCAACGGCGGGCGGCTCAACCTGCACATGCCCGGCGGCGAGGTGCTCGAATGTCCCGCCACCGTCTACCGGGACGCCATCGGGTACAGCGCCTGGGCCTGACCGGGCTCCATGCCGCCCCACCCGCCAGGCATGGGAGGCGCTCCTGGTGCTGCCCAAGGCGGGCGCCACCCTGAAGTTCTGGAAGTCCGACCGGTGGGGCCGCTCAGCGGGGCACGTGCTGACCACGGTCAACGAGCTGCGCGACTGCGGCATCACCGTGTCGCTGACGGAGAACTTTGATCTGGCCTCCAAAGGAGGGCTGTTTCACGTTCGCGGTCTTGGCCGCGACCGGAGCCGTCGAGGTCCTCGCCCTCAACGTCGAGGACCTCGACCTGGAGCACTGGCACGCCCTGTCCGCTCCAAGGGCCGCTCGCGCAGGTAGTCGATACTTTCGGCGATGTCTGCGGCATTCCGGCAAAGGTGCGGTGAGCGCCCGGCGCCGTCAGAGGCGATTCCAGGCAGCGCTGTAACGACAATGACACTCTAAGTAGCTGAACGGATGAAGCGCGTCGCTCTTAAAGAGCGACAGTTAAGGGGAACCGACATGCGAAAGATCATCGCCGTCGCCGCTGCCGTCGTCGCGGTGGCCGGAGGGCTTGCCGTAGGAAGTGCCGCGCACGCCGACGGGTGGGAAGGTCCGATCGATTCCTGGACCAGGTGGCCCATCGAGCGCGCCTATGCCATCTGCGACAGCACCGGCAGGATCGGTGTGCAGAACGGCGTCTACCGCACCTACAAGTGCGAAGAGGACGGCTTCTTCACCGTCTACCTGTACGTGCACCGCCGATAGGGGCGCGCCCGACTCGTCGTCGGCCTGCCCCGAAACGGGCGGGGACGGGACAACGCTGGGCCAAGAACAGCGGTCCGTGCGTGCGCGCGCTGCCGTCGGGCAGGCGCAGCAGCCGGGGCAGCAGGTGGGCGGTGCCGGAGTCCCAGTAGACCCATTGGACGGCGCCGCTCGCCCGCGAGGTGCCGGCCAAGGACTTCCAGCACACTGCAGGAAACCGAGACGCTGCAGGGGTCCACAACCCCAGCCGCCCGGGGTCGGACTTCAGCTCCAGCAGGAACCCGTCCTCACCCGTGGCCAGCTCCCACAGCGACCGCACCGAATCCGCCGACAACCCGTTCAGCACATGCAGACAGAACTCCCGCTCGAACCGAGCCCGGCCCGCACCCACGATCCGATCCACCCGCCCCGGCGGCTCGATCTTCAACGTCCGGCAGCGCCTCAGCAGGCCGTCGCCGTCAGCCCCGACGACGCCCACATCGCCGGCGCACGCGGAGACGTGTACGGTTCCGCCGTGGCGCTGTACGACGCGACGACCACCACGCGGACCTACACGAACGCCGACCCCAACCTCGCGGTGCTCCCGGGTACCCTCGCCTTCTCGGGCAACGACCTCTTCGGCGTGGCGAGGCATCAGCTCACCGGAGAGCTCTACCTCTGGCGCATGCAGGGCGTCACCTCGCCGGAATCCACCTTGGCCATGACGGCTCCCTCAGACGCGAAAGTGGACGAACCGCTGACCATCGCCGGTCGGCTCGCTCTGCCCGATGGCACCGCTCCCGGCGCTCAGCCGCTGTCCGTCACCCGCCGCCTGCCCGACGGCGCCACCACGCGGCTCCCCGCTGTGACCACCGCGGAGGATGGCGGCTTCACCGTCACCGACACCTCGCGCATCGGCGGGGCGATCCAGTACGACGTGGTCTGGGACGGCGACTCCGACTACCGGTGGACCACTGCCTCCGTGACCGTCACGGTGGCCAGGCGCGAGTCGGCGCTCACGCTCTCCGGGCCGAAGAAGGGCGACGTGGGCAAGGAGCTCGAGTTCAGGGGCGCGTTGGAGGTCGGCGGGCGCGGTCCTGTCGCCGGGACCAAATTGGAGGTGCTGCGGACGGTCTCCGACGCCACCGGCACCGTCACCACCCGGCTGCGGACGTTGAGCCTGGCCCCCGACCGGTCGTTCCGGTTCGTCGACACGCCGACGAGCGGGGGGCAGTACACGTACACCGTCGAGTTCGCGGGCGACTACGCGACCCTGCCCACCCAGGTCAGCCACGATGTCGCTGTCAGGGACGGGCAAGGATAGCCGGTGTGTCATCCATGGCGCTGCGGCCGCGTCCGAAGAGCCCGGACGCGATTGTCACCGTCAGTAAACGGACGCTGCTTGACGTGGGATGCCCGGCGGAGGGCGCCAGGCTGCTGCGCGAGGTCGAGGAGGCCCGCGCCGTGGGCGTTCCTGTGGAAGGGACGGGTCCACGAAATGGTCGGCCGTCCGGTCCGACCACGAACGTCGCGATGTGCCGGCGTTGAAGATGCCTGGGCGGGATGGGGACGGTGCGGGGCTGCTTCATGTCCCGATGCTTCGGACCGCGCTCGCCGTGGGCCGGCCCCGAATCGGTGAACCGCTCTATCCGGCGGACGCCTCCATCGTGTAGAGGCGGTAGGTGGTCAGGATGTTGAGCCTGTGCAGGTTGCGGCACAGGTGCAGCATCGCGTCCTGAGCCTGGGGCGGCCCGAGGGCGGAGGCGAGCGCCGGGTCGAGGCGTTCGGCCCACGGATCTGTGCAGGTCCGGGTGGTCTCCTCCAAGGTGCGGCCCTGCCGCGTCGCGGTGTGGACCTCCTCGTGGAGCCGTTCGAGGTAGGAGATCAGGGCATCGATGGCCCGGTGGCCGTCGCCGGCGGGGCCGTGGCCGGGCACGATGGTCCGCATCTCGGGCAGCGCCGCCTTCATGGCACGCAGCGTGGCGAGGTACGGCGCGGGTCCGCCCTGCAGCAGCATGTGGGCGATGCCGGCGTGGCACAGCAGGTTGCCGGTCCACGCCGTCCTGACGTCGGGCACGTAGACCACGGTGTCGCCTGGGCCGTTGCCGGGCCCGAAGTGCCACAGCTCAACCGTCCGGCCGCCCAGGTCGACCTCGGCGAAGGAGTCGAAGACGACATCGGGAAGTCGCCAGGTGGTCACCGCGTCGAAGAGGGCCTCGTCGCCGTACATGTTGCCCGATCTGACCTGCTTCTCGAAGCCGAGGTCGGTCATGTTGTCGCGGTTGGCGCGGGAGGAGATGATCACGGTGTCGGCGGGGAAAGCCATGTTCCCGAACGTGTGATCACCGTGGTAGGTCGTGTTGACCAGGTAGCGCAGCGGCCGGTCGGTCAGCTCGGCGGCCAGCGACTGGATCGTGCGCGACACGTCAGGGGTGATGCCGGCGTCGACCACCAGCGCGGCGTCCCGTCCGGCGATGAGCCCGTTGTTGTCCTTGGGCGCCGGGACGGCCATCAGCGCGTGGACGCCGTCGGCGAGCTTCCTTGGGACGAGCTCCAGACCGACCGGCGACAGGTTGGGACCGTTGTAGGCGGCGGGCCGCTCGGCGATCTCCCGCTCGGGGATGTGCATGCTCACAGCAGCGTCCCCAATCGCTCGAAGAGCTGCGGCACCTGCTTGCCGAGCTGGGTGCGCACCAGGTGCTCGGCCATCTTCGGCACCCCCTCCAGCTCCAGCCGGAACTCCACCCGGCAGCCGCCGTCGACGTCGCTGACTCGGTACGCCTGGCTCACCCCCGGCTTGGCCTGCGGCGGGGTGTGCAGCGTGAGCGATTCACCCGGCACGTAGCCGGCTACCGTCAGGCCGATCTCGGTGCGGCGGCCCATCACCTTGCGTACCTGCTCGACGTGGACGCCGTCACGCAGCGGCCCGTCCGCCCGCGACTCCAGGACGTCGGCCTGCCATTCGGGGAAACGCGCGGGGTCGGACAGGACGGCGAAGACAGCGGCGGCGGGACGCGCGTACGTCGTGGTGTGGTCGATGGTGATCACGGCCGGCTCCTCAGCAGCTGGGCGGTCAGCGGGTTCAGTTCGATGGGGTCGTCCTCGCCGATGACGACGGTGCCGCCCAGGTTGGTCAGGCGGTCGCCGATGACGGCGTTGGGTTCGAAGGCGAAGGTCATGCCGGGGGCGAGGGGCAGTTCGCCGCCCATCGTCGGCACCTCGAACAGCCGTCCGTAGCGGGCGGCCTCGGGCAGGCGGCGAAGCCCGGCGCCGAACCCGCACACCGGCCCCATGGGGTTGAGCGTGTGCACCAGCGGGTGCACGTTCCAGGCTCCGGCCTCCTCCAGCGGCGCGCGCATCGCCTCGACCAGGTCGCCGAAGGTGTTGCCGGGACGGGCGGCGGCCAGCCCGGCCTCGTAGGCGGCGCGGGCGACCTTGGCGCCCACCTCGATGTCGGGATGGACCTCGCCGACGGCGATGGCGACCTGGTGCTGGGTCTCCTTCATGCCGAACCGGCAGAACACCTCCGCCATGATCACGTCGCCGTCCTCGATGACGCGCGGCGCCTGCGGCCGGTAGGACCAGGCCGGCGGGCCCCATGAGATGAACCCGGGCCCGGAGGAGATCAGCATGTCGGGAGCCGCCAGCCCGCGGCGGAAAGCGGCCGTCATGCCCGCGGCGTACACGTCGGCCTCGCTGGCGCCTGGCCGGGCCGCCTCGGCCATCGCCTCGGCCATGGCGTCACCGGTGGCGGCGGAGTGGCGGACGACGGCCAGCTCCTCTTCCGACTGGCAGATGGTGGCGAACAGGTAGCTGAGCCCGACCGGCTGGAACTCCACGCCGGGCAACTCGGCCAGCACCTGGTTCCACAGGCCGTGCGGCATGATCGGGTTGATGTGGAAGGGCGGGTAGGGGTCCAGACCGAGCACGCCGACCTTCCCGCTCTCCAGGCGGTGCTCGCGCAGGACCTCCACCACCCCGGCCGCGTGCTTGGCGACGCGGATGCGCTCGGGCGGGATCCACAGCTCCTCGCCGCGGCGCAGCGCCTGGATGTGGTCGGCGACCGGCAGGGTCGACCAGGTCAGTTCGATCGGGTCGGCGTCACGGCAGAAGATGACGATCGCGCCGGGGCGGTCGTTGGTGAAGTAGACGTCCGGCGCGAAGGGCGCGAGGTCCGCGCACTCGTGCTCGCCGTAGGCGATGAGCGCCTGCACGTCCTCAGCTTCCATGATCTCCCGTGCGAGTGCCCAGCGGCGGTCGCGCTCGGCGAGGGAGTAGGTGGGAACGTTCATGGAGGAGACGCTACGAAGGGTCGCCCTGACGTCGCTTCCGTCATCCTGCTGGAGCCGCCGCGGCTCGCTTAGGTCATCGGGCCCAACGCGGCCAGTTCACCGCGCGAGGAGACGCCCAGCTTGGGGAAGGCTTTGTACAGGTGGTAGGCGACCGTGCGCGGGCTGAGGAACAACTGAGCGCCGATCTCCCGGTTCGACGCGCCGGTGACGGCCAGCCGTACCACTTGGAGCTCTTGCGGGGTGAGCGTGGCCAGCGGGTCGTCGGCCCTGACGCGGCGGGCCGGCGAGGCGCCGGTGGCGCGCAGCTCCGCGGCCGCGCGGGCGGACCACGGGGAGGCGTCCAGGCGGTCGAAGGCCTCCATCGCTGTCTCGAGCTGCATGCGGGCCTCGGCGCGCCGCCGCTGGCGGCGCAACCACTCGCCGTACACCAGGCGGGTCCTGGCCTGGTCGAAGGGCTGCTCGTGCCGGCCGTGCACGGCGAGCGCACGCTCGTAGAGGCCCGCGGCCTGATCGTCGGAGGCCAGCAGGGCTCGTGCCCGATGCAGTACGGCGAGCGGACCGGGTTGCCCGACGCCCTCGGCCCAGGCCGCGTAGCGTCGCAGGACCGGTTCGGCGCGTCGCGGCGTGCCCGCCCTGACGGCCGCCTCGATGTAGTCCGGCCAGGCATACCTCCAGATGAACGCGTGCCGCGAGGTGCCCTCCGTCACCCTGTCCAGCCGGTCGAGCACCGCCTTGTTGCGACCCAGTCCGAGGTCGAGGATCACGCGCCCGTACTCGGCCCACGTGCCCGCCGGCAGCCAGGACCTGTCGTCGGCGTGCCGCAAGGCCTCGGCGGTGCACGCGGCCCACTCCTCCTCCATGCCCGCCACCCCGTACAGCCAGGCTTGGACGCCTCCCAGGTAGCCGCGCCAGAACGGCTGGCCGACGTCGGCGGCCAGGTTCAGCCCCTCGGCCACCGTGGCACGCGCCGGCCGGTGACGCCCGTCGATCAGCTGGGCGATGGCGAGGACCGTCATGGCCTGGGGGAGGCGGCCCAGGCGCCCCTGTGCCCGGCACTCCTCGACCAGGGCGGTCGCGCCGGTGAGCATCTCGTCGCGTTCCGCGCGGACTATCGCGTGGTAGGTGATGACCATGCGAACCTCGAACGGCACGGCCGTCAGCTCTCCCATACCGTCGGGGAAGGCCGGTACGGGGGTGGTGTCCCCTTCCAGGATCATGCGGAAGCCACGGTTGATCGCGCCCACCGCGGCGGCGAGCCCGCCACCGTCGGGTGTCAGCTCCTCGGTGCGACGGGTCAGGGCGATCTGATCGGGGTGGGGCGCGCTGGTCCAGACGTAGAAGCCGGCGAGGCCGAGCAGCGAGAGCATCGTGGAGGGATCCGCCGTCTCGGCGCCTTCCTGCAGCAGCCGGGCGGCCTCGAGCGGCCTGTCGGCCTCGAATGCGAGCTGTGCCCGCACCCGGGCGAGTTCGGCCAGGACCGATCGGTCCAGCGTGGACGAGCCCGCCTGCCGCAGCGCCGCGGCGACCAGCTCGGCCGCCCGCCGGCTCAGCCCCGCCTCGGCGGCCGCCCCGGCGGCGGTCGTCCACCGGCGTACGGCGTGGGCCGGGTCGGCGGACAGCTCGGCCGCCCGCGCGTAGGCTGCCGAGACCGTCGCCTGCCCGCCGCGCTGCCGGGCGCGCAGCGCCACGCTCTCCAGCTCTCCGGCCACGCCCTCGTCCGGTCGCAGGGTGACGGCCGCCAGGTGCCAGGCGCGCCGGTCGTCGTCGACCGCATGTGCCAGGGCCCGATGTGCGGTCATCCGGGCGGCGATGTCGCAGGCGAGCAGGACCGCTGTGCGTACGAGTGGATGACGGAAGACGACACCGGCCGCGCTGACCTGGACCAGTCCGGCTCGCTCCGCCGGCGCGAAGTCCGCCAGCGAGGCGTCGAGCCGGCCGAGTGCGGCGGCGAGAACCTTCAGCTCGCCGCGGTCGTCCAGGGCCGCGGTGAGCAGGCAGGAGCGAGTGGCGGCGGGGAGAGCGGCGATCCGGGTGCGGAAGCTGGCGAGCACGCGGTCCGTCACCGGCTCCACCGGCCCGAGGGAGAAGGCCAGGGGGGTGAAGGCGCCCGCCCGTTGCTCGGGACTGAGCATGCGGGGCAGCTCGATCAGGGCCAGCGGGTTGCCCTGCGCCTCGGCGACGAGTTGATCGCGGACGGCGAGCGGCAGGTCCGCCGCCTGCTCGGCCAGCAGATGCCCCGCCGTGTCGGCGTCGAGCTTGTCCAGCCGGAGCTCGGGCAGCCCCCCACCGGGGAAGGCACCGCCGTCCTCCCGCGCCGCGAACAGAACGACGACGGGCTCGATGTGCAGGCGACGCGCGGCGAACACCAGGGCGTCGGCGGATTCGCTGTCCAGCCACTGCGCGTCGTCGACCAGGCAGACCAGGGGTTCCTCCGCGGACAACTCCACGAGGAGGCTGAGTGTCGCCAGGCCGACGAGGAAGCGGTCTCCTCGGGGCGCCTCACCGAGGCCGAGCGCGCCCAGCAACGCCTCCGCCTGCTGCCTGGGCAGCGCGCCGACGCCGTCGAGTACGGGGCGCAACAGCAGATGCAGGGCGGCGAAGGGCAACTCGGCCTCCGACTCGACCCCGGCGACTCGTAGCACACGCCCGGGCGTCCGCCGGGCGGCGTACTCCAGAAGGGCCGTCTTGCCGATGCCGGCCTCGCCGCGCACCACCAGAGCGCCGCCCGGTCCGTCGAGCATCTGGTCGATCCGGGCCTGTTCCGCCTGACGGCCGTGCAACATGAAGATCCTCAGCAGTCACGGCGCATCCACTCGATCGCCAGAGGTGCACGACCTTCCCCTGCGCCCAATCCGATCATATGGGCTTTCAGCGGGCATAGTCGGACTCGCCGCTCGGTCATCGTGGAGTGTGACCTGCCGGTACTTTGCACGTGGTCGGGACGGATCGGAGCACCGCGGGGTGGAGCCTCACGACAGACCGTCGAATCAGCCGGGGGCAAGGCTCGCGGAGCGAGGGTCTCGGGCGCCGGCATGGATCACGACCATCGTGAAGTGGGCCGGTTCTGGGCCTCGGCTGCTGTAGGCGCGCGGGCGGTCGCCTCGTATACGGAGTGCGTCTCCCGCGGCGAGTTGGAAGTGTGCCCCGCCGACGGTGACCGCGACGCTGCCCGAGTGGAGTTGCAACAGTTCTCGGGGCCGGGCGGATGCGCGGGCGTGGAGATCTTGTCGCCGGCAGGCAGCCGGAACTCCCGAAGCTCGGTGAAAGGCGGCCGGCTGTCGTTGATCAGGAGCCTGGCGCGGCCTTCGGAGCGAACCACGGCGTCGGCGGCACGGGACACGCGGCCAAGCCGCTTGTGGGTGTTCGTGGAGGACGCCGCCGAGCCGGTCTCGCCGACGTACGTTCAGCTCGATGATTGGCTCGGAGCCCGTGATCGGATCGGGGACGCTGCGCAGCGGGGCGGGCTGGTTCAGGGCTTGATGTGCTCGGTGCTGGTTGTAGAAGTGTTCGTAGTCGCGCAAGGTGTGCCGAAGGTGGCGTTCGTTCCAGATCAGGCAGCAGTCGAGAAGCTCGTGCCGGCACGACTGGGCCCACCGCTCCGTGATCGAGTTGTTCCGAGGCATCCGAATACCGGTGAGCACCCTCGTGATGCCGCCTTCGGCGAGGACCTCGTTCATGAGCACCGGGAACTTCCCATCCCGATCTCGGATCAGGAAGCGCGCCCGGCAGCCCGCGTCGTTCAGATCCGTCACCCGATTCCTGATCACCTGGATGACCCGGCTCGCGCTCGGGTGAGCGAGCTGACTCGGGTCCGGCGTGGCGTAGCGCGGCCGATAGCGTACCGTGCGCGTATAACTACTCTGTGCCAAATGAAGTGCAGAAGGTAATTTGTGTCGGCGGCGGGCCCGCCGGCCTGTATTTCGCGATCCTGATGAAGCTGCGCGATCCTTCGTGTGACATATCCGTTTTCGAGCGCGATCCGGCGGGTTCGACGTACGGCTGGGGCGTGACGTACTGGGGCAGCCTGCTCGACCGGCTGTACGCGAGCGATCCCGAGTCGGGCCGCGCCATCGGCGAGGTGTCCGTGCGGTGGCATGACGGGATGGCCCTCGTCGGCGGCCGCACCACCACGCACCGCGGCGACGAGGGCTTCGGCATCGGCCGCCACCGGCTGCTCGGCATCCTGGCCGACCGGGCGATCGCACTCGGCGTGCGGGTGGAGTTCGAGCGCGAGATCCTCGGCGAGGTCCCGGACGCCGACCTGGTGGTGGCCGCCGACGGGGTGAACAGCCCGCTGCGCGGCCGCCACGACTTCGGCACCGAGGTCGCCACTGGGGGCAACACCTACATCTGGCTCGGGACCACCAAGGTCTTCGACGCCTTCACCTTCGCCTTCGTGGAGACCGAGCACGGCTGGATCTGGTGCTACGGCTACCCCTTCGACGACGAGCGCAGCACCTGCGTGATCGAGTGCGCGCCCGCCACGTGGCACGGGCTCGGGCTCGACCGCGCCGACGAGGCGGGCAACCTGGAGCTGCTGGACAAGCTGTTCGCCGACCTGCTCGACGGGCACCGGCTCGTCGGGCGCGGGCAGGGCGTCGCGCAGTGGCTGCGCTTTCAGACCGTGACGAACCGCTCCTGGCACCGCGGCAACCTCGTCCTGCTCGGCGACGCCGCGCACACCACGCACTACTCCATCGGCGCCGGGACCACGCTCGCGATCGAGGACGCCATCGCGCTGGCCGGCGCGATCGAGCGCCACTCCGCCCTGGCGCCCGCGCTCGCGGCCTACGAGCGGGAGCGCAAGGCCGCGCTGTTGCCGGTCCAGAGCGCCGCCCGCCACAGCGCGCGGTTCTACGAGGACCTGCCGCGCTACCTGCGCCTGGAGCCCGCGCAGATGTTCGCGCTGCTCGGCCAGCGGCACTCGCCGCTGCTGTCGTACCTGCCGCCGCGGCTGTACCACCGGCTCGACCGGGCGGCGAGCCGGCTGGAGACGCTGCGCAAGATCAAGCGCTGGGCCGGGCACCGGATCGCCGGGTCGTCACTGCAGTCGTTGTCGCGCTGACGGGGTCGGCGCAGGTCGCGGACAGAGCGCCCGATGACGGAGTGGACCCTGCCGCCCACTCCCGAGGCCGAGCTGCGTGGCAGGCCCGGACCAGGGAGGACCGTCTGGGCAGGCCGCCGAACTGGCCGACATTCGCTCGCGGAGATCTGCCCGGCTGCCATCATGCAGATCAAGCACCCTGTGACGCCGTACAACGTCCAGCGTTGACTGACCAGCTGGCGGTGTCAGGCCGGCAAGGTGCCCGGCGTCACGATGCGATGGAGGCGAGGCTGCGTGGGCAGTCGTCGCGCCAGTGCGGCCGACAGCGCGGTCGGCCAGTCTGTTCGTGGCCGGGCGACCTGACGACACAGGACGGCGACCTCATGACGCAGCAGCAAAATCTCTACGTCCTTGGAGGTGTCGCCCTGCGTGAGTAGCGTCAACCAGCCGAACGACCGGACCATCAGCAGATACGGCAGGCGTAGAACACGAGTGCCGCGGATGGAAGGGCGGGCCAGATGTCATGCACAGGTTTCGGCGCCGCCCACGCAACGGCGCCCGCCCCGAGTGGTGTGCTATTTCGGCGGTGGTGGTTTGCGCTTGGTCTTGATGCCCAACCGTTTCCTGAGCCACTTCACACTCCCGTGAAAGGCTGGGATGACCGGTAACGCCAGAACCGCGGACCCCCACCCTTGTTGGATGTACACGTTGCTGATCGCCAGAACGAGCAGAGGGCCGAGAACGCCCCACGTGCGGAGATGGCTCGTGAGCGTCCAGTACATGAAGATCTGAATGCGGCGCATCAGAAAGGCGTGCGGTCTGAGAGCAAATCGAAGTTGGGCCACTTTCCCGAGTTGCCGCAGCGCGTATTTCAGCTGAACGAACTGGCCGGTGCGGGCCTTGGCCAGAAAATGCAGTTCCGCACGCCATTCCTCCAGGTAGCGGTCCCGGGCCGCGGACGGCAGAAGGCGCGCCTGTAGTTGGAGCAAACGTAGAGCTGGAGAGGCGAGCTGTTTCAGTTCCCGCCGGTCAGTTGGCTGAGCCGAAAGCTTGTGCGCCAGGGTCAGGGAGGCATCGAGGTTCAGGTTGAGCTTGCGGGTATCGTCTCGCCCGCTGTCGAGGTGGTAGGAGGAGTCGCCATGCATGGTCAGACTCAACGACTGAGCCAGCAAGACTGCGTGCGAGGCCGCTCTTTCCAGATAGACGGTGAGCCGACTGTCGAGTTCCAAAGGCAGTGACCTCTGCATCGTGCAACGTAGTGCGCGTGCGAGCAGGATGGACTGACCAAGAAGCTCCTTGAGCGTGCCAGAGCTTTCATCCCCCTGTTTGAAGAGGTTGATCTCGATGTAGGCGCCAACGTCTGAGTAGTACGTCAGGTCTCGGAGGAGTTCACGCGCATACGTATAGGCAGACGAGTCCTCTGCCTGTTCAACATATGCCCCCAGCGCGCCGATGTTGTGAGAAGGAGTGACGTCGCCATCGGTCATGCCAGGTCACCGAGATGCCGGGGCTGACTCATCGAGCCTGATTTCGCGATCTTGGCCTGGGCTTGCGCCAAGGCGATACGTGCTTGTTCGGCGCCGTCAGTGGTGAGCTTGTAATAGCGACGGCGCGGCCGGCCGACCTCATGGGGATCCACATCCTCGAAATGGCTTTCGAGCCATCCGACGTGCTCGAAGCGGGCGAGAATGGGATGGATGGTGCCGGGTTGAAGTCCAGCGGCGGCGCAGATCTCCAGCCCGTACATCTCGCGTGTCGGCACCTGAAGGAGAGCCCGAAGAACCAATTGGGTCGGTACCGTCATCCGAGGAGTTGCACCCATGCAGGAACTCTAACTAGGGGTGAGCGGCTAGGTACTCCCTTTTCGGCAATTCACGTTCGCCGGCCATCACGCACGGCACCAACTGCCCATCACTCTCGATCGTGTGTGGTGCCTCAACTCGGACACTGCTGCTGAGCTGCGCGTTTGCCGGATGATCAGGCTGCTCTGTGGTACTCGTGCTCGGCATCGCGATCGCCTCGTCGGTCGCCTTCGCCTCCACGACGGGCGCCGACGCCGAGGGCCTGAACGACGGGTTCCAGGCGGGCTTCCTGGCCACCGCCGTCTTCGCGCTGGCCGGGCTGGCGACAGCGCTGCTCCTGCTGCTGCACCGGGACAGGAAGACGTCCGCACAGAGCACCGGCAAGCACTCGGTGCCCGTTCACCACTGACCCGACCACCACACATCACCAAGGAGCGCGCAATGACAGACGACAACGTGACCGTCATCGGGCTGGGCTCGATGGGTGCGGCCATCGCCGAGGCCTTCATCAGGGCGGGACACCCCACGACGGTGTGGAACCGTACGTCGCGCAAGGCCGCACTCCTCGCCACCAGGGGCGCGATCCACGCGGAGGCGATCGAGGACGCCGTGGCCGCGAGCCCGTTGATCATCACCTGCCTGACCACGTACGAAGACACCCGTCAGATCCTGCAGCCGGTCGCCGCCGCCCTGTCGGGGCGCACCCTGGTCACCCTGAACAGCGGGTCCCCGGCCGGCGCCAGGGAGACGGCCGCCTGGGCCGGCTCCCACGGGGCCCGCTACCTCGACGGCGCGGTCAAGAACGTGCCCGCCGCCGTGGGGGCGCCGGACACCCTGATCTACTACAGCGGGGACAAGGCCGTCTTCGACGCCTGCGCGCCGACGCTGACGACACTGGGCGGTGACACCGTCCACCTGGGCGACGAGGTCGACCTGGCCGCCCTGTACGAGATGGCGGTGGGCGCCCTCCTGCTGCCCACGCTCGTCGGCTTCTTCCAGGGCGCCGCCGCCCTTCGGGCGCGCGGGCTGGACGCGGGCAGCATGGTGCGCTTCACCGGCAAGTGGCTGGACATGATCAAGTCCCTGCTCCCGGTGTACGCCAGGGAGATCGACAGCGGTGACTACAGCGACGCCGCCTCCTCCGTGAACCTGTTCCTGGCCGGAGCGGCCCACGACGAAGACCTCGCGCGGGAGACGAACGTCGACGTGGCATGGCTCGGCCCGCTGAACGACCTGCTGAGGCGAGCCGCCGAGGCCGGCCACGGCGACCACAGCATCGCAGCTCTCACCGAGGTGCTCGGCAGGCCGGCCTCACCCTCCGGCTGAGGAGGGGAGGGGCGCCGCATCCACTCCCTCGTGCAGTCGCGGCCGCCCACGGGAGCTTTTCGTCCGAACGAGTGCCATCGCGACAAGCCGGTCTCGGCGGCGGCGGTCAGCTGGGCTGGCCGGTAGGCATGATGGTGACCTGCTGGAGGTTCGCCCGCGGTGGCAGACTCGCGATGAACCCGACGGTCTGCGCGACATCCTGCGGCGTGAGCCACTCCATCGTCTCCTTGGAGCCCTCCAGCCACGCCCGCGCGCCCTCGTCGGTGACGTGACTCTGCAGCTCGGTGCCGACGATCCCCGGCTCGATCGCCGAGACCCGTACGTTCTTGGCCCCCAGCTCGGCCCGCAGGTGCCGGGACAGATGAGTGACGTACGCCTTGGTCGCGGAGTAGACGGCGAAGTTCGGGAAGATGTTCTGCGCCGCTATGGAGGAGGTGTTGATCAGGTCGGCCACGCCGCGCGTACCTGCTGCCTCGACCAGCTGGGGGACGAACGCGCCGATCACGTTCATCAGGCCCGTGATGTTGAGGTCGATCTGGCGCTGCCACTGATCGGCGGTCAGCTCCTCGATGGGGGCGGGCAGCATGACGCCCGCGTTGTTCAGCACCAGGTCGGCCCCGCCCAGCTCGGCCGCGACCCGTTCGGCGGCGGCCCGTGCCGCCGCCGCGTCGGTGACGTCGGCCGCCAGCGCCGAAGCCTGGCCGCCGGCCTCACCGATCCGGGCGACGAGGTCGTCCAGCCGTTCCGCACGCCGCGCCACGACGACCACACGTGCGCCCAGTGCGGCCAGTCGCTCGGCCGAGGCCTCGCCGATCCCGCTCGACGCGCCGGTGACGACGGCCACGCGGCCGGCGAGAGGGGTTGCTGCGTTCATGGTGCAAGCCTTCCGAGTCGTCCGCGGCCCATCGCCGCGGTCCCTCACCAGCACACCAGTCCACGTCCCCTTCTCGGGGTGCCCGAACGGGCCCTGCCCGGGCAGGTATCCGCGAGGCAGGTACTGGCAGGGCCACCTCCGTGCACCTGGCCGCTCGCCCGTCCCCGCACACTGGAGGACATGGACCGCAGTCGCGAACTCGCCGACTTCCTGCGCTCACGCCGTGCCCGGATCACCCCGGACCAGGCCGGGCTGCCCGCCGACGGCCGCGCGCGTCGCGTGTCCGGCCTGCGCCGCGGCGAGGTCGCCAGGCTGGCCGGAGTCAGCACCGAGTACTACACCCGGCTCGAACAGGGCCGCGCCGGTCACCCCTCGCCCGAGGTCGTCGAGGCGCTCGCGCGGGCCCTTCAGCTCGACCCCGCCGAACGCGAGCATCTCACCGACCTGCTGGCTCGCCCTGCCCGTCACGCCCCCGTCAGCCCCCAGCGGGTCAGGCCCGGCCTCCACCTGATGCTCCAGACCCTCCATGACGTGCCCGCCTTCATCCTCGGCCGCCGTACGGACGTCCTGGCCGCCAACCGCCTGGCCCGTGAGGTGCTGACCGATTTCGAGGCCCTTGCCGTGCCTCAGCGCAACCTGGCCCGCTACTACCTGCTCGACCCCGAGGCCCGAATCCGTACCGGCGACTGGGAACGCGTCGCCGCGGAAACCGTTGCCATGCTCCGCCTGGAAGCCGGTCGCCATCCCCAGGATCGCCGGCTCGCCGACCTCGTCGGCGAGCTCACCCTGCGCTCGCCGGAGTTCAGCTCCTGGTGGAACGACCACCGCGTGCTGCGCCGCACGCACGGCACCAAGCACTATCGCCATCCCCTCGTCGGCGAGCTGCACTTCCACTACGAGTCCTTCCAGCCTCCGGGCGACCCCGACCAGACCTTGTGCGTCTACAACGTCGAGCCGGGCTCCCCGACCGCGCAGGCGCTCCGGCTCCTCAGCAGCTGGGTGGCGCCCACCGCCGCACCTTGACGGAGCAACCCGATCGGACGGGCCACCACGCAGAGATCGAAGACGGCGTTCGCCGCGCTCGTACCCCCGTCACGCGTCGTCAGGGCTCGGCACCGCCTGACGGGCAATGGGTGCTGGGACGGTACGACCTACCCTCGGAAGGGACAGCGATTGTCCCCGACGCCACCCTGACCTGGCTCTGGGCGTTGATCATTCGGCGGGGCAGACTGTGCCCGGGGCTGGGAGTGTCAGGTCGGTCAGGTACCTGGTGGCGTGCCGGATCGGGCACTTCTTGCCTGACAGGTACATGACGTGACCAGGTCCGTCGTAGGCGACGGTCACCGACCCCGGGATCATGCTGGTGAAGCTCTTGGTCGAGGTGTAGTCGAACCACGTGGTGCCCACTCCCAGGAAGGGCGGCAGCCCCCGCGTGAGCAGCGGGCGGGATGGATTGGCGACCGGCAGTGGCCAGCCTGTGCAGCCGAGCGCGTCGATGGCCGCTCCAGCGTACTCAGGTGCGATCTTCCGCGCTTTCCTGCGGAAGTCCTCAAGCTGGGCATAGCTGGTGTATCCGCGGTCGTCCCCGCAGCTCATCACCTGTGCCCCGGGCGTTGCCGAATGCCGCGCGTTGAAGAGCGCCTGATCGGCGAACCCTGACCCGTCTCCGCTCCGCGCCTTGTCCACCGCGGCCGCGAAGGTCAGCCAGTTGGCGTTCTCCGGCCCTGGGTCGAGGGGGAGGGTGGATGTCAACAGCCATCCGGTGAGCTTCCCCTCGCCGTACTGGGACGAGGTGACCGAGATCGGATGGCGATCGGCATCCCGCAGGAGCCTGCGCCACACCGCCTCGGCGTCCTGGCCGTGCAGCGCGCAGGCGGGGGTCTCCGCGCACCAGTCGGCGAACCTGGTGAACATCCGCTGCATGACCGGCAGGCCCAGCAGCCGCTGCGCGGGCCAGCCCTCGGTCTGGTTGTTCACTCCATCGAGGTACATGGCCCGGATGTGCTGGGGAAACAGCCGGGCATACGCGGCGGCCGCGGTCCCGCCGATGCCGCTGGCCATGAAGCTGAGCCGCTCTTCGCCCAGCGCCTCGCGGATCGCCTCGGTGTCCCTGGCGATCGACAAGGCATCCAGGTGCGCGAACAGCCCCGTCGTGTCCGCCTTCTGGCACTCCTTGAACGCGTCGTTCATCGCCGCGGCCAGCGCCGCGAGCTCCTTCGCATTGCGCGGATCATGCGGGGACACCCCCGGCTGCGTGCATGCCTGGGGTAGGTGCGTGATCCACGTGGTGGTACGCGTGTTGTAGCCGACCAGATCGAACGTGCGCCGCAGCTCGGTGAGATCCGCCGCGGAACGGGTCAGGTCCTGGATCCCGTAACCGCTGGAGATGCCCAGGACGCTGCCGAGCCGGCGTGACGGCTCAGTGGCCGGCAACCGGGCCAGCTCCAGCGTGATCTTCCGTCCCTCCGGCCTTGCCCAGTCCGCGGGGACATCGATCGCAGCGCACTGCATGCCCGCGGGTACGCCCTCGCTCTCGCAGTCCTGCCATCTCAGCGGTCCGTCGATCCCGGAGGCCGACGCCGCCGGGGCCGTGCCGATCAGCATCGCCGCGGCTACGGCGATGACCGGCCACCTGCCCCTACGGCGTTCACCAGGGTTCCGTGCGCGTATCGTGATCATGATTCCAGCGTGCCGTCGCGGGCGGGCGATTTCTTCCTGCCTTGAGACGGTCCAGCAGCGAACGATCTAGGACCCCGGTCCTAAGCTCCAGGGTGAACCAAGGCCACGTAGGCGGTGATCGCGGCTCGCGCGCATAGGCAGTCGTGGCAGGACCCCTCGGTGGTGGATCACCTGTCCGCTTCGAAATTCACCCGTCTTGCCCGTACTGCCGCATCTTCAAAGCGGTACAAGCAGGACGAGGGCTTCTCTCCCGCCGCCACGACCCTCATCCTCCACGCGGTGACCCTGCTGCGCGTCGGTCACCTGGCCCGGCCGGCTCACTGGTGGTCCTCGCCGCCTGCGTCCTGAGCGCGCAGACCCTCGTCCGCGAACGCGCCCACCTCCCAGCCGGCGCAGGACTGACGCCGTTCAACGGGCTTCCGGTGTCAGGCCGGCGGGACGTGGGCGCACTGCGACGCGACCACGGTGACGTTGGCATACGCGGCCGTCGGGCACAGGAACGTCTTGGGAGGCGAGGGCACCCCGGACCGGAGCGTGACGTAGGCCGGTTCCGTGCCCGACGCCGGTCCCGTGCAGCCGCCGGCAAGGATGTCGATCCCTCCGCGGTAGGGGTTGGGCGACCAGAAGCCCTGGGCGCAGTCGTACACACGCTCCTGGGCCGCGGCCGCCGTCGCGGGCAGGAGCGCTGCCGCGACGAGGGCGAGGACGAGCGTTCGGACGGGCCGCATGATGCTCCCTTCACGGAGGCGGTTCCGTTCAAGAAACTAGGCAGCCCGGTCAAGAGTTGCCCATAGGCATCTGTCACCGGTTCGTGTGCGCTTCTCCCAGATCCGCTCACGTAGTTCGGCGAAGCGGTCAGGGTCATGCCGCCGCGCTGCTGGACGCCATCCCCGCTCTGGGACCGGTCGGCGTCAGCTGCTTATCATGTCGGCCGCCGACGCCCCTCTCGACGTGGTACGTCGCTTGCGTGGACGGTGCGCTGGGGTGAGCATTTCCGTGTGGGCTGTTCTTGAGTGCTCTCAGGAGTGGCTTACACGCCCTGGACGTCGCGGGTTCGGCCGGCGTCGGCGGCCTTCAGCCGGTCGCTGCCGGTGCGCGGGCCGGCGAGGCGGGGGGCGGTTCCTGATCCCTCGTGAGAGCTACCGCTGTGTCCGTTCCAGGGGGATGGCATGCCCGGCTCCGATCCCTAGCCTCACTTGAGCCGCGGAAGACACCGCGGACATCTGATCGAAAGGATCGCGATCGTGGCGCCCCCTGAGCATCCGAGAATTGAGCATCCGAGAACCACCCCTTCGCACACCGGTTCGGCCACGGCCCGTGACCGGTTGCGCAGGTTCCGGTTCCCCGTCCTGCTGGTCGCGTTGTTCGGTGTGATGTCGGTGACGACCGGGATCAACCAACTCGTCTCGCCCGTACCGATCCTCGCCCTGCCGGTGGGGGTCGGCCTGGCCATCATCGCCGTCATCTGCTACCGCTGGTTGTGCAGGGTCGTCGAGCTGCGTCCGGACGTCCCCGAACTCGGGAAGACGCGGCGATGGTCCCAGCTGTGGCGCGGGATGTTGCTCGGGTCGGGCCTGTTCGCCGGGCTGATGGCGCTGATCGCGGTGTTCGGTGGCTGGCAGGAGCTGTCCTGGGGTTCCTTCGGCGGCTTCCTCGGCACCGCAGGGCTGATGGCCGGCGTCGCCGTGACCGAAGAACTGCTGTTTCGCGGGGTGGTGTTCCGCATCATGGAGGAACGTGCCGGCACTGTGATCGCCCTGGTCGTGTCCATGCTGCTGTTCGGTGCGATGCACCTGGTCAACGGCAACGCCACCCTGTGGGGCGTGTTCGCGATCGCCTTGACGGGCGGAGCCATGCTGGCCGCCGCCTACGTCGCCACCCGCTCGCTGTGGCTGCCCATCGGCCTGCACTTCGCCTGGAACTTCGCCCAAGCCGGGATCTTCGGTGTCACGGTCTCCGGATCGGCCGCGCCGCCCGAGGGCCTGCTGAACGTCACGCTGTCCGGCCCGACCGCGCTGACCGGCGGCGTCTTCGGCCCTGAGGCCAGCCTTTTCGCGCTGCTGGTCTGCTTGGTGCCCACGATTCTCCTGCTGCGGCGGGCCGCCCGCGCCGGCCGGATCCGGCCTCGGCCGCACCGCGCCGAGCCCTCCGCCTGACCGCCGTGTCACCCCTGATCGGCGGCCACCAGTCCCACCCGGTAGGCGAGCACGACCGCCTGTACACGGTCGCGCAGGTCGAGTTTGGTCAGGATCCGCGACACGTACGTCTTGACGGTCTCGATGCTGATGGACAGTCGTGTGGCGATCTCCGCGTTGGACAGGCCCCCGGCGAGCTGTTCGAGTACTTCCAGCTCCCGCTGGGTCAGCGCCCGCACGACCTCCTGCAGGGCCGGGCGGGCGGAGTCGGTGGGGCGCAGGCGCTCGGCGAAGTGGCCGATGAGGGCCCGGGTGACGGCGGGCGCGAGCAGGGAGTCGCCGCGCGCGACGGTGCGTACGCCGTCCACCAGTTCCTTCGGCCGCGCGTCTTTGAGCAGGAAGCCGCTGGCGCCTGCCCTGAGTGCTTCGTAGGCGTACTCGTCGACGTTGAACGTGGTCACCACCAGTACCTTCACCGGAGCGGCGACGCCTGGACCGGCCAGTCGCCTGGTGACCTCGATGCCGTCCAGGACGGGCATCCGGATGTCCATCACGACGACGTCCGGCAGCAGCCGCCGGGCGGCCTCGAGCGCCGCGCGGCCGTCCGCGGCGTCCCCGACGACCTCCATGTCGGGCTGGGCGGAGAAGATCGTGGTGTAGCCGGTGCGCACCAGCTCATGGTCCTCACAGATGAGCACCCGGATCGGCGTACTGGTCATGCGGTGCTCCTGAAGGGGATGAGGGCCCGGACGGTGAACCCGCCCCCGGGCCGGGCGCCGGCGGTCAGCTCACCGTTCAGCATCTGGACGCGGCGGCGCAGCCCGTCCAGCCCTCGCCCCCCGGACGGCACGGCGGGACCTTCCACCAGAGCGGACCCGTCGGTGGTCACCTCGATGTCGATGTGGCCGGCGCGGTGGTGGACCGCGACCCTGGTGGGCCGGCCGGTCGCGTGCTTGATGGCGTTCGTGAGGGCTTCCTGAACCACCCGATACGCGGCCAGCTCGACGTCGACGGGTTGAGGAAGGCGCTCGCCGTGTTCGGTCAGTTCGACGGGCTGGCCGGAGACGCGGGCCTGTTCGACCAGGTCGGCGATACTGCCGAGGCCCGGCGTACGGTCCGTGAGCGCGTCGTCGCCGGTCGCCTCCAGCACGCCGAGCAGATGCCGGAGCTCCGTCAGCGCCCGCCGGCCGGTGTCGCTGATGGCGGCCAGCCCTTGCCCTGCGCGTTCCGGTGCGGTGCCGACCAGGAACTGTGCGGCGTCGGCCTGCACCACGATGGCGGTCACGTGATGGGTGACCACGTCGTGCAGCTCACGGGCGATGCGGGCGCGTTCGTCGGCGCCGGCCGCCAGCGCGCCGAGCCGCCGCCGTTCGGCCTCCTCGGCCCGCCACCGGCGCATCCCGGCTCCGGCCATCCAGATCACGACCAGAACCAGGTAGAAGGCGACGAAGTCCGGGATCCGGTTGGGGGATCCCAGCCGGCTCAGGACGATCGCGAGTGCGGCGTAGCCGGCGCTCACCGCCGCCGCGAGCGTGCGACGGTGCCGGGACTGTTGGGCTCCGGCCGTATACAGGGCCAGGTAGAAGCCGACGCTGGCGAACGTCGGCGGACAGCAGAGCGCCTGATGAACGGCGAAGGCGGCGCCGATGACGGCCAGGCATGCCGCCGGGTGACGGCTGCGGAACGCCAGCGGCGCCGATTGCGCCACGGTCAGCACCACCGCCAAGGCGTCGGCCGGTCGCTTCGGCAGGTCACTGAGCTGGGCTCCGATGACGGACAGCGTCGGTACGAAGGCCAGCGCAGTGAGCGTCGCCGCGAGCGCGCCGTCCTTGACCAAGGACGGCTGGGCTCTCCACCAGGCCGGCCATGAGCGGACGGCCAGGGGAACGCGCGCGAACACCGGTGTAGTCTAACGGCCCGCTGCCCGTACCCGCGGTACTCAGGACCTGGCCGACGGCGATGACGGACGGGCGCACCTGCAAGGCGGTCACCGGGATCCTGTTGGCCCCTCTTTTGGGATCATCGACACCGACCGGCGATGATCTCGACGAGGAATGAGTCACCATGACCGACCCCCTACGCGACGGCGACCCGGCTCACATCGGCTCCTACCGGCTGCACGCAAGGCTCGGTGGAGGCGGGATGGGAGAGGTGTTCCTGGGCCGCTCCCCGGGCGGGCGCCTGGTCGCCGTCAAAGTGGTGCGCCCGGAGCTGGCCGGCAACAGCGACTTCCGGCGCCGCTTCACCTCCGAGGTGGACGCCGCCCGCAAGGTCGGCGGGTTCTACACCGCCCAGGTCGTGGACGCCGACACCGACGCCGTCCGGCCGTGGCTGGCCACCGCCTACATCCCCGGCCCCTCCCTG
>NZ_JBSGCE010000079.1:0-34865 GCF_053601695.1 Nonomuraea sp. NPDC004702 | reverse complement strand
TTTTCCATCCCCGCAGCTTTATCTATCTGCGGTGGTTTGTCCTGGGGGCCGTCCGCGCGCCGGACGGCGGCGCGGCGGGGGTGTCGGGCAGCGCGAGGGCGAGCCTGGCCGCCTCGGCCGGCACCAGGCCGGTGGCGATCAGGCGTTTCATCTCGGCCAGCCGCCGCACGTCGGCGGCGCCGTAGCGGCGGTGGCCCCCGGGGCTGCGGCGGCTGGGGCCCAGGCCGTAGCGCAGGTTCCAGGTGCGCAGCGTCGGCGCGGGGATGCCGAGGCGCCGGGAGACGGCTCCGATGCCGAATCCCGCGTCCTCCTGGCTGACCGGTGTGTCCTCGTCCATGGTGTTCCCGCTGCCGCTCGACGTGTCCGACTATCTTTTCGCGCTTGCGGGGTCCTTGGGCGCATGGCTGGGCGCGTCCGGCTTGATCCCGTTGTCCGGTGACGTGCAACCGGGCGCGCTCCTGGCACGAATTCTGTTCATAGCGACAGAAGGAGCTGCGTGCATGGACACGGTGACCTCGCAGGCCGGGCACGTGCGTGGGACGGCCGGCCGATGAGCCCGGTGGTCGTGGTCGGGGCCGGGCTGGGCGGGCTGGCCGCGGCCGTCCACCTGGCGGCCGCCGGTCGTCAGGTCACCGTGGTGGAGGCGCTCGACGAGCCCGGCGGCTGCTGCGGCACCGCCCGCCTCGGGCCGTACCGCTTCGACACCGGCCCTTCGGTGCTGACCATGCCGGGCGTGCTGGCCGAGGTGTTCGGCGCGGCCGGGCAGGAGCTGCGGCACTGGTTGCCGTTGCGCCGCCTGGACCCGTCGTACCGGATGGTCTTCGACGACGGGTCGCGGCTGGACGTCCTGCCCGAGCGCGAGGCGATGGCCGAGCAGGTGCGGACGGTGTGCGGGCCCGCCGAGGCGGCGCGCTACGACCGCTACCGGAGGCTGCTCGACGAGCTGTTCCGGGTGGAGTGGCCGGCGTTCATCGACGCGGACGTGAGCCGGCTGCGCGCCCTGGCCCGGCCGGCCGCGCTGCTCCGGCTGGCCCGGCTGGGCGGCTTCCGGCGGCTGGACCGCCTGGCCGCCCGGCACCTGCGCGACCCCCGGCTGATCAAGGCCCACACCTTCCAGTCCCTGTACGTGGGGCTCGCGCCGCAGCGCGCGCTCGGCATCTACGCCGTCATCGCCCACATGGACACCGTCGGCGGCGTGTACTTCCCGCGGCGCGGCGGCATGCACGCCATCCCCTCGGCCATGGCGGCCCTGCTGGCGAAGCTGGGCGGCGACCTCCGCTACGGCGCCCGCGCCGACCAGGTCGAGACGGACTCCGACGGCGTCACCGGGGTGCTGCTGGCGAGCGGCGAGCGGCTCGCGGCGCGGCAGGTGGTCGTGGCCTGCGACCGCCTGGCCGCCCGGCGGCTGCTGCCCGGCCCGGCGGCCGACTGGCGGTTGCGCCGCCCCCACCACTCCCCCTCCTGCCTGGTGCTGCACGTCGGCCTGGACCGTCCCCTGGACGGCCAGGCCCACCACACCCTGCATTTCGGACGGGCCTGGCGGGAGACCTTCACGGCGCTGGCGGCCGGCCGTCCGCAACCCGATCCCAGCCTGCTGATCACCCATCCCGAGCCGGACGGCGAGGCCGCGCCGCCCGGACAGGCCACGCTCAGCGTCCTGGAACCCGCGCCCAACCTGCGGACCGCCGACTGGGACCGGTTGCGGCCCGAGCTGGAGACGCGGCTGCTCGGCCGCCTGGCCGCGCTCGGCCACGGCGACCTGTCCGGCGCGCCCCGGCTGGTGCTCGACCCGCCCGCCTGGGCGGCGCGCGGGCACAGCGCGGGCACCCCGTTCGCGCTGGACCACCGCTTCACCCAGACGGCGTGGCTGCGGCCCTCGGCCGTCGCCCGGCGGGTGCCGGGACTGCACTTCGCCGGCATGTACACCGCGCCCGGCGTCGGGATCCCTCCGGTGCTGATCTCCGGCCGGCTCGCCGCCGAACGCATCTTGAAGGAGGCCCGTTGACGCTCACCGCCAGCTACGAACGCTGCCGACAACTCCACGCCCGCTACGGCCGCTCCTACTACCTGGCCACCCGCCTGCTGCCCCAGTGGAAACGCCGGCACGTGCACGCCCTGTACGGCTTCGCCCGCTACGCCGACGAGATCGTCGACTCCTTCACCATGACCGGCGACCGCGCCCGCGCGCTCGACGACCTGGCCGCCAAGGTCGAGGCCGGGCTGGCCGGGGCGGCGACCGGCGATCCGATGCTGCCCGCGTTCCTGCACACCGTGCACTCCTTCGGCATCGACCACGGCGACGTCCGCGCCTTCCTCGCCTCGATGCGCGCCGACCTGTCGGTGCGGCGGTACGCGACCTACGACGACCTGCTGGGGTACATGTCGGGATCGGCCGCCGCGATCGGCACGATGATGCTGCCGGTGCTGGAGCCGGCGCCCGGCCACGAGGAGGCCGCCCGCGAGCCGGCCCGCCAGCTCGGGCTGGCCTTCCAGCTCACCAACTTCCTGCGCGACGTCGCCGAGGACTTCGCCCGCGGCCGGGTCTACCTGCCGATGGAGGACCTGGACAAGTTCGGCGTCGTGCCCGGCATGCTGGGCGAGCGGCGGACCCGGCGGGCGGTGCGCGACCTGCTGGCCTTCGAGGCCGGGCGGGCCCGCGAGCACTACCGGGCCGCCGACGAGGGCGTCGGCCTGCTCGTCGCCTCCTCGCGGCCGTGCGTGCGCGCCGCCTTCGAGCTGTACGGCGGCATCCTCGCCGAGATCGAGCGCCGCGGCTTCGACGTCCTGGCCGGGCGGGTGCGGGTGCCGCGCCGTCGCAAGGCCGCCGTCTTCGCCCGGCACCTGCTGGCCTCCGCCGGGTCGGGCCGGGCCGAGCGGCGCGTCCGCGTGGAGCTGCCGTGACCGGCGCGGCCCCCGTGGTGCTGGACGCGATGGGCGGCGACCACGGGCCCGCCGAGGTGGTCGCGGGGGCGGTGCTGGCCTGCCGCGAGCACGGCGTGCCCGTCGTCCTGGCCGGCCCGGCGCCCCGGCTGGCCGAGGAGCTGCGGCGGCACGGCGCCGCGGACGAGATCGCGGTGGCCCACGCCGAGGACGCCGTGCCCATGACCGAGCGCGGGGCGGGCGCGACCGCGCTGGCCGCCTCCAGCCTGGCGATCGGCTGCGACCTGGTCGGACGGGGCGAGGGCGGGGCGCTGGTGTCGGCCGGGCCCACCGGCGCGGTGGTCGCCTGCGCGGTGCGCGGCATCGGCCGGGCGACCGGCGTGCTGCGGCCCGCGCTGGCCGTGGCGCTCCCGTCGCTGCCGGGCGGCGCGAGCGTGCTGGTGGACGCCGGCGCGATCACCGATCCGCGCCCCGCCATGCTGGCCCAGTTCGCGCTGCTCGGCGCGGGGTACGCGCGGGCCGTGCTGGGCGTGGCCGACCCGGTGGTGGGGCTGCTGTCGATCGCGGCGGAGCCGGGCAAGGGCAACCGGCTGGCCCGCCAGGCCGAAGAGCTGCTGGGCGAGCTGCCGGTGCGCTTCCACGGCCCCGTCGAGGGGCACGACGTCCTGGCCGGCACGGTGGACGTGATCGTCACCGACGGCTTCACCGGCAACGTCGTGCTCAAGAACGTCGAAGGCTGCGTGCGCACGGCGCTGACCATGGTGGCCGACGCCGGCATCGCTCCACCCGACCGGCTCGCCGAGGTGGCGCGCCGCTACGACCCGCAGACGCACGGCGGCGCCGTCCTGCTCGGCCTGCGCGGCACCGTCGTGGTCGCGCACGGCTCCTCGCGGGCGGCCACGATCGCCCGCGCCTGCGTAGTGGCCCACACGCTGGCGGGACGGGATCCGGCGGCCGGGATCGCGGCGGGCGCGGTCACGGCGGCGGGATGAGGGGGTCAGCCCAGCGGGTCGCGCCCGTCCCAGCGGCCCTCACTGGCATAGGGGACGAAGCGGGCGAACAGCTCTTCGGCGTACCAGTCGCGGGCCCGTACCCGCTCGACGACCCGCCGGTGGGCCTGGCCCCGGTAGGCGAAGTCCCGTACGGCCCGCCGGTCGCGCCACAGCGAGAAGGTGGCCTGCCGGGCGAGCGGCCACTCCCCCATGCCGACCGAGGCCAGGCAGCCGTCCTGCCGCCGCAGCAGCTCCTCGACCGGCGGGACCGACCGGTAGAAGGCGACCAGCCGGCGGGGCCGGATGGACGCCCTGGTGAGCACCGCCACCGGGCCGGGCCCGCCGTCGTCGCGGGCCGGCGCGCCGCCGAACGGGTCGCGGCCGCCCCACGCGCCGCGCGAGGCGAGCGGGGCCAGCCGGGTCTGCCAGTACTCCGCGGACTCCGTCCGCCAGCGGGCGGCGATCGGCGAGTCGCGCAGGAACTCCGCCAGGTCGCTCTCCCGCCGCCAGACGGCGAACAGCGCCCAGCGCCGCAGGTCGGCGCCCAGCGACATCGAGCGTCCCCGGCCGGTGCCGAGCAGCCGCCAGAAGATCGGGCCGCCGGGGCGGCGCAGCAGCGGCCGGTCGAAGGCCATGTGCTTCATCGCCCCCCTGCCGCCGTACCGGACGAGGTGGAACGACGCGATGGTTGAGGTGCTCGTGTCGGTCGTCATCGGCTACCTGCTGGGGTCGGTGCCGGTCGCGGTCCTGACGGCGCGGGCGCACGGCGTCGATCCGCGCGACGTCGGGGACCGCAACCCGGGGTACTGGAACGTCAAGGAGCAGCTCGGGCGGTGGGCGGGCGTGCCGGTGTTCGCCGGCGACACGCTGAAGGGCGCTCTGGCCGCCCTGGTCGCGCTGGTGATCGGCGGCGGCCACACCGCCGCCTTCGGCGTGGTGTCGGGGGCGAGCGTGGCGCCGGTGTACCTGGCGGTGGCGGCGGCCATGGCGGGGCACGCGTGGCCGCTGTTCGCCGGCTTCCGGGGCGGCCGGTGCGTGCTCACCTTCGCCGGCGGGGTCGCGGTCATCTGCCCGCCGGCGTTCGGGCTGGCCGTGGCGGCGCTGACGCTGGTGGCGCTGGCGACGCGGTCGTTCGCGGCGGGCGCGCGCCTGGCGGTGTTCGGGGTGCCGCTGCTGCAGCTGCTGTTCATGCCGGCCGAGCTGGTGGCGGCCACCGGGGGGCTGATGTGCCTCATCGGGCTGCGTTTCGGGCAGGCCGCGCTGGCCGGCCGCCGCCGATCGTCCCATCGCTGACGCCCGCGCCCACGTCGCCGTAGGTGCGTCCCCGCCAGTCGCGCACCGGCCGTACGGTGGCCTGCGTCAGGCGGAACGCGGTGGCCGGGTCCAGCAGCGGCGACAGCAGCAGCCCCGCTCCGGGCCGCCGGTAGCTGCCCCGCAACGCCGCCGTCAGTGACACCCGCAGTCCCAGCAGCGTCAGGTCCAGGCCGGTCGGGCGGCCCGCGGCCAGCCGCAGCACGGGCAGCGCCGCCGTCAGCCAGATGACCGCCAGGTCGGCCGCCTGCCAGGCGGGGCCGGTCACGTCGGCCAGCGGCAGCGAACGGCCCCACTCCCGCCACAACTCGCCCGCCGAGTCGTGCATGTCGACCTCCAGCAGGCCGCCGGCGTCCAGGAAGCCCACCGACCAGCCCTGTGCGGCCAGGCGACGGGCCAGCGCCACGTCGTCGGTCATCCGGTCGTGCACGAGCGCGAAGCCGTCCGCCTCGGTCATCCGGGACCGCCGGAAGGCCATGCACTGGCCGTTGGCGATCACCCGGTGCGGCGGCGGCGGGGTCGGCGGGCCGACGGGGCCGAAGCGGTAGACCAGCGTCGCCAGCATCGAGGCGTGCAGGGCCTGCTCCAGCGCGCCGTCGCAGACGAAGCGCGGGCCGGCGCTGACCAGGTCGTAGCGGTCCAGGGCCGCGGCCAGGGCGCCGAACAGGCCGGGCGCGGGCCGGACGTCGGCGTCCAGCGTGACCACCACGCCGGCGCGGGCGGCGGCCACCCCCTGCCGCAGCGCCCACTGCTTGCCGACCCAGCCGGGCGGCAGCGGATCGGCGGTGACGACGGTGGCGCCCAGCGACGCCGCCAGCTTCGCCGTGCCGTCCCGGGAGCCGTCGTCCACGACGATCACCTCGCGGACGCCGGGGGCGGCCAGCGCGGCGCGCAGGCACGGGCCGATCCTGGCCTCCTCGTCGCGGGCGGGGATCACCACGGAGACCGGCTCGCCCGCGACCGGACGGGGCCGCAGCGCGGGCAGCCGCCGCCGCCCCCGCGCGAGCCGGGCCGCCACGACGGCCGCCGCCACGCCCTGCGCGACGGTGAGCGCCCTCATCGCGAACCGCCCGCGAGGTCCTGCGCCACCAGGCCGGCCACGATGCGGGCGCCCAGCGTCACCATCGGCAGGCCCCCGCCGGGGTGGGCCGAGCCGCCCACCAGGTACAACCCGCGTCTCGGCCCCCGGTTGCCCGGCCGGGCGAAGGACGCCAGCCTGCCCCGGTAGGCGCTGCCGTAGATCGCGCCGCCCCAGGAGCCGTACCGGTCCCGCAGGTCGGCGGGGGTGAGGACGTCGACGAAGCGCAACCGGCCGGCCAGGTCGCAGCCGCGCCCGGCCAGCCGCTCCAGCACCAGGTCCCGGTACGCCTCGACCCCGATCCCCCACCGGGCCGGATCCCGGGCGGGCACGTTGACCAGCATCGTCCAGTTCTCCGCCCCGCCCGGGGCCTGGGAGGCGTCGTCCACCGCCGAGCAGCCGACGTAGACCGTCGGGTCGAGGGGCGGACGTCCCCGGTCGAAGATGTCGGCGAACTCGCGCTCGTAGTCGGCCGAGAACAGCACCGAATGGTGCGGCAGTCCCGGCGTGCGGCCCTCCACCCCGGCCAGCAGCAGGAAGGCCGAGGAGGAGGCGCCGAGCCGGGCGATCCGGCGCAGCCGCCGCCGGTCCGGCGACAGGCGGCCGTACAGGGCGGCGGCGTCGGTGCCGGCCACCACGACGTCGGCCCGCACCCTGCGTCCGCTCGCCAGCCGTACCCCGGTGACCCTGGACGCGTCGGCCTCGACGGCGGCGACGGGCTCGGACAGGAAGATCTCCACCCCGGCGGCCTTCAGCAGCAGCGCCAGGTCGTCGGCCAGGCGGGCCAGACCGCCGGGCGCGTACCAGACGCCCTCCCCGTGCTCCAGCGCCGGGACGCAGCCCAGCGCCGCCGGCGCCCGGTACGGGCTCGACCCGGCGTACGTGGCGTAGCGGCCGACGTACTGGCGCAGGCGGGGGTCGCCGAAGTGGCGCCGCGCCAGCCCGGCCAGGGTGCGGGCGGGGGCCACCGCGGTCAGGTCCGACAGCCGCGGCCGTCCCTGCCGCCGGATCGGCGGACCGGCGAACACGGTCCGCTCCGCCGCCCGCAGGCAGCCCTGCGCCCACTGGTGGAAGGCCGTCCAGGCCCGGCCCTCGCCCGGCGCCAGCCGCTCCACCTCGGCGGCCATCCGCGCCGGGTCGCGGTGGGCGTCCAGGACCGTGCCGTCGGCGAAGCGGTACCGGCACAGCAGGGCGGGTTCGATCAGCTCGCGCTCCAGCCCGAGTTCGCGCAGCACCCGCGGCATGGTGAGCAGCGAAGGGCCGAGGGAGAAGGTGAAACCGTCACGGCGGTGCTCGGCCAGCTTGCCGCCCAGCCGCGGCAGCTGCTCGTACAGCCGCACCTCGTGGCCCTGGCGGGCCAGCAGCAGCGCGCACGCCATGCCGCCCATGCCGCCGCCGATCACCGTCACCTCGGCCATGACCGCCTCCAGGCCGGCGCGGCGAACGCGCCCATCGTGATCCCTCCGGCGGCGGCGACCAGCAGGTCCGGCGGCCGGAACACCGCCGCGAAGCCCACCGTCTCCATCACCGCCATGACCGTGTACAGCGCCAGCAGCCCGCGCGCCGGGGCGGCGGCCCGGACGATCCGCCCGACGACCACCATGACCAGCGCCGACACCAGCAGCCAGCCGGCGAAGTTGCTCAGCGGCACGCCGCGGTAGAAGCCCTCCCGCGCCCACGTCCACAGGCCGAGCCGGACCATCTGGGGGTCGAGGAACAGGTCCCACGCCGTCAGCGCGCCCGCGCCCGCGCACACCCTGGCCACCCCGCCGGACGGCACGACCGCGACCGCCACCGCGTGGGCCGCCAGCCCCATGCCGCCCCACGCCAGCACCACCACCACGGGAACCCCGGCCACCTGCGGCCACAGCGCGTCGCTGTAGCGGTAGGAGCCGAACGGGAACCCGGTCAGCAGCCCCGCCAGCTCGGCCGCGTACCCGGTCAGCGCCGCGCCGGCGAAGGCGGCCGCCGCCCTGGCCGCGCCCCAGGCGTCCGCGGCGAAGGCCAGGGCGCACGCCGCCAGCAGCACGACGATCACCCCGGTGAGCCGCTCGGGCCGCGCGGCCAGCCCGGACGCCACCTGGCAGCCCATCATGGCCAGCACCGCCAGCACGCCGAGCGCGCGGCCCGGCCGCAGCGCCGATCTCAGGGCCGGGCCCGTCAGCTGCCGGCCTGGTGTGCCTTCCACATACCTGTGTTTCGCACGTGCCGCCCGCGGGGTTGCACGGACCGCGAGCCGGTACGGGACGAAGAGGATCTTTGTCGCGTTCCCCGCACACGACGGGCGCCCGCTTTGAAATGCTGGGACCGTGAGCCGGCGGACGAGGACATGGTGGTTCTGGGCGGGCGTGGCGGCCGGGATGGTCATGCTGGTGGCCGCCGCGCTGCGGCTGTGGACGCTCTACCCGGGCGACGTCGACCCGGTCGGCGCCGGGCTGGGGCTGGCCGGGACGGGCATCGCCGCGTTGTCCTGGTGGCAGGCGCAGCGGCTGGCCGACACCGACGTGCAGGCGGCCGCGATCCTGCTGGCGAGGCGGGTGCTGGCCGAGGAGCGGGCCCAGCGGGCACAGCTGCTGGGCGGCAGGGGCAGCGACGCGGTCATCGACGTCGACTTCTCCTTCCACCCCACCGGCGGTTCCGTCTCCGCGCCGCCGGCCGGCAGCCTCAAGCAGGTGGCCGCCTACTTCCGCGAGCTGGGCGGCCCGGGGCGGCTGGTGATCACCGGGGTGGCGGGTTCGGGCAAGACCGTCCTGGCCATCGAGCTGATCCTCCGGCTGCTCGACGGCCGGCGGCCCGACGACCGCGTCCCGGTGCGGATCTCCGCGGCGAGCCTGGATCCCGACGTGCCGGTGCGGGACATGCTCGCCCGGCACCTGACCGCCGCGTACGGCCTGAAGCCGGTGACCGCGCGCACGCTCGTGGCGGCGGAGCGGATCCTGCCCGTCGTGGACGGGCTCGACGAGATGGACGACACCGACGAGCCGGGCTACGGTTCGCGGGCCGCCCGGGCGCTGCGCGCGCTGGAGGAGTACGAGCACGGGCTGGACCGCTGCAGCATGGTCCTGACCTGCCGCACCGACCAGTACGACGCCCTGGTCGCCGACCGGGCCGTCCCCCGTGGGCTCGTCCGGGTCGACGTGGGCAAGGTGGGCGGCGACAAGGCGTGGAGCTTCATCCAGGCCGTCACCGACCAGGAGGATCCCGACCGCTGGCGGCCGGTCCTCGATGCGCTGACCCGCGACGGCCACGTCCTGGCCGAGGCGCTGAACACGCCGTGGCGGCTGACCCTGGCGGTCAGCGTCTACGAGCAGCGCGACCCGGTCACCGGGCGCTATGTGCGCTCCCCCGAGGTCCTCACGCGCTTCGCCGACCAGCAGGCCGTACGGGAGCATCTCCTCGGCCTGTTCATCCCCGCCCGCCTGGCCGCGGCGGACCCGGCGGGCAGGGGGCCGGACGCCCGGCGCACGCACGCCTACCTGGCCGTCCTGGCCGCCCATCTGCGCGCCAACGCGGGCCGGCCGCCGCTCGACGGGCGCGTGTTGTCCGGCACGGATCTCGTGCTGCACCGGTTGTGGCCGCTGGCGGGCGACCGGGCGCGGTTCTTCGGCGCGCTGGTGGCGCTGGCGACCTGCCTTCCCGGGGTCGCCGCCGTCGTCGTCGCCGCCGTCGCGGTGTTCTCGCGGGTGGAGATCGTGGACGGCCGGATCTCGGGCGCGACGGTGATGGCCGTCGCCCTTCTCCTGCTGCCCGGCACGGTGGCGGTGCGCCTGCTGACCGAACCGGTCACGGCCTATCGGCAGGCGTGGTCCACGGGGGACGAGGACGGCCTGCTCCGGTCCCGCGGCGGACAGAGCCGCAGGCGGAGCGTCGTGGACGGCGTGCTGGCCGCCCTGTACGGCTGCCTGACGTGCGCGGCGGTCATCATGGAGTTCGGCGCCGCCCTGCCGCTGTGGGTGCCGATCGTCTTCGGCGTCCTGGTCGGCGTGGGGATGGCGAGCGGCAGGGACGTGACGCTGGGATACGCCGGCTCCTGGGACGGCGTCGACCCCAGGACGGTCATCCGCAACGACGTCGTCTCGACGCTCGTGGCCGCGCTCACCTTCGGCCCCGGATTCGGGTTCATGCTGGGCATCTGGTTCGTGAAGCTGCTGGAGGGGATCCCGGTCGTCGCGGCGGTCGCGGTGGCCGCGGTGTTCGGCATGTCGCTGGTGGCGTCCTGGTCGCCGCTGCTGGCGCGCCGCTACCTGGGCCTCCTGCTGGCCACGCGGGGCCGGCTGCCGTGGCGGCTGGGACGGTTCCTGCACCGCTGCTACGACGCCGGGCTGCTGCGGATCTCCGGGATCGCCTACCAGTTCCGGCACCGCGAGCTCCAGGACTACCTGGCCACGCACCCCCAGGCCCCCACGGCGGCCCCGGTCCCCTGCCTGGAGGGAGAACCCTCATGACGACTCCTGCGAGCGCCACACACCCACGATGAGCGCGAGCGCCGACGTCACGACGATCAGATCGAAGATCACCTGCACGACGACCAGGGCCTTCGCCCCCTGCCCGAGGGGGACGACGTCGCCGTAGCCGACCGTGCCCAGGGTGATCACCGAGAAGTAGAGCGCGTCCACCCGCGTGCGCAGGCCGTGGAACTGCGCGGCCATCAGGAAGTACAGCGCCGCGAAGAAGACCACCACGACGATGACGACGGTCAGCAACATCGCCAGCTGCTCCGCCAGGGACCGTCCGGGCCGCAGCGCGCGCCCCACCTGCCGCCCCAGCAGCCAGGCCAGCACGATCACCCCGGCCAGGCAGCCCAGCACGCGCAGCTCGGGCGAGCCGTCCTGGAGTTTCTCGGTCGGCAGCGGCACGACGAAGTAGACGCCGGTGATCAAGGCGGCGGCGACCGCGCTCCGCACCCATGCCAGCACGCCGGCCGGAGAAGCACACATGAGAGGAACGTTCCTCGGACCGGCGGCCGCATCGCCGGGAATGCTCTTTCTTGAGGCTCTCCTTGCCCTCATCGCAGACTGCCGAGGGCAGGACGCTCACATGGCAGACCTTCCCTACCAGGACCGGACGGACTTCGAGCACGCCGATCGCGGCTTCATCGCCAGGCTGACCCCCGGCGTGGTCAGGACGTCCGGGGGCGAGGTCGTCTGGGACAACGACGTCTACGACTTCCTGACCGGTGACTGCCCGCCGACCGCTCATCCGAGCCTGTGGCGGCAGGCGCAACTGTGCGCCCGGCAGGGCCTGTACGAGGTGACCGACGGCATCTACCAGGTGCGCGGCCTGGACCTGTCGAACATGACCCTCGTGGAGGGCGACACCGGCGTCGTCGTCATCGACCCGCTGGTCTCCGCCGAGTGCGCCACCGCCGCGCTCGGGCTCTACCGCGACCATCGCGGCGACCGTCCGGTCACCGGGGTCGTCTACACCCACAGCCACGTCGACCACTTCGGCGGCGTGCGCGGCGTCACCGACGGGAACGTGCCGATCGTGGCGCCCGCCGGTTTCATGGAGCACGCGGTCTCCGAGAACGTCTACGCCGGCAACGCCATGAACCGCCGCGCCCTCTACATGTACGGCCAGCTCCTCCCCCGGTCCCCCGAGGGCCAGCTCGGCTGCGGGCTGGGCATGGGCACCTCGCAGGGCACCGTCTCCCTGATCCCGCCGACCCTCGACGTCACCCGCACCGGCCAGGAGGAGACGATCGACGGCGTCCGCGTCGTCTTCCAGCTCACCCCGGGCACCGAGGCCCCCGCCGAGATGAACTTCCTGTTCCCCGACCACCGCGCCCTGTGCCTGGCCGAGAACGCCACGCACAACCTGCACAACGTGCTCACCCTGCGCGGCGCGGTGGTCCGCGACGCCCGGGTGTGGGCCCGCTACCTCACCGAGGCCGTCGAGCTCTTCGCCGACCGGGCCGACGTCGCCTTCGCCTCCCACCACTGGCCCACCTGGGGCCGGGACGACATCGTCACCTTCCTGTCCCAGCAGCGCGACCTGTACGCCTACCTGCACGACCAGACCCTCCGCCTGCTCAACCAGGGCCTGACCGGCCCCGAGATCGCCGAGGTCATGCAGGTGCCGCCCGCGCTGGAGCAGGTCTGGCACACCCACGGCTACTACGGCTCGGTCAGCCACAACGTCAAGGCCGTCTACCAGCGCTATCTCGGCTGGTTCGACGGCAACCCCGCCCACCTGTGGGAACACCCGCCCGTCGAGCTGGCCCGCCGCTACGTCGAGTCCTTCGGCGGCACCTCGGCCGTGGTGGCCCTGGCCGGCCGCTACGTCGGGGAGGGCGACCTGCGCTTCGCCGCGACCCTGCTCAACCACGCCGTGTACGCCGACGGCAACGACGCCTCGGCCCGCAGGCTGCTGGCCCAGGTCTACACCCGGCTCGGCCAGGGCGCCGAGAACGCGACCTGGCGCAACTTCTACCTCACCGGCGCGGCCGAGCTGAAGGACGGCCCCTCACCCGGCGCCACCGACACCACCTCGCCGGACATGCTCGCCGCGCTGTCCACCGAGCAGCTCTTCGACTCCCTGGCCATCCGGGTGAACGGCCCCGACGCCTGGAACGAGCGCTTCGCCATCGACTGGCACCTCACCGACCTGGACGAACGCCACCGGACCACGATGTCCAACGGCGCCCTCATCCACCAGCGGTCACCCACGGACGACGGAGCCGACCTGACGCTGCGCCTCACCCGGCAACGCCTGCTCACCCTGCTCACACTGCTCTCCAGCGACGGTGACGGCGGCGGGCTCGACCACGACGGCGACCTGACCGTCCTGCGGCGCCTGGCGTCCCTGCTGGAGCAGCCGGAGCCGGACTTCGCCATCGTCACGCCCTGATGACCCGAGCGCCACGCCGCGGCTCACGGCGGGCGGATGAGGCCCCGCTTCGAGGCCGCCGCGACGGCCGCGGTGCGGGAGTCCACGTCCAGCTTCGTGTAGATGTGCGCCAGGTGGGTCTTGACGGTGGTCTCGCTGAGGAACATCACCTTGCTGATCTGCCGGTTCGACAGGCCGGCGGCGACGTGCCCGAGCACCTCCAGCTCGCGCGGGCTGAGCGTGGCGTCGGGGGCGCGGACCCGGCCCAGCAGGCGGGCGGCCACGCTCGGCGCCAGGGCGCTGGCGCCCGCGGCGGCCGACCGGATGGCGGCGTGCAGGTCCTCCGACGGGGCGTCCTTGAGCAGGTAGCCGGTCGCGCCGGACTCGATGGCGGCCACGATGTCGGCGTCGGTGTCGAACGTCGTCAGCACCAGGACGCGGGGGCCGTCCAGGGCGACGATCCGGCGGGTCGCCTCGCTGCCGTGCATGCCCGTCCCCAGTTGCAGGTCCATCAGCACGACGTCGGGGGCGAGCGTGGCGGCCAGCCGCACGCCCTCCTGCCCGGTGGCGGCCTCACCGACCAGGTCGAAGTCGGGCTGCCCGGCGAGCATGGCGCGCAGGCCGGAGCGGACCACCGGATGGTCGTCCACCAGGACGATCCGGATCACGGCCCCTCCAGCGGCGGCAGCGGCAGGGTCGCCACGACGGCCGTACCCTCGCCGGGGGCCGACTCCACGGTGAGGCTGCCGCCCAGGGCGCTCACCCGTTCGCGCATCGCGCGCAGGCCGTAGCCGGCGGAACGTCCGGGGTCGAAGCCGCGGCCGTCGTCGTACACGTCCAGCATGACCACGTCGTCCAGGTAGGTGAGGGTCACCCCGGCGTGGCCGGCGCCGGAGTGGCGGCTGACGTTGCCCAGGGCGCCCTGGGCGACGCGGAGCAGCGTCGCGTCGTAGTCGGCGGGCAGCGGCGCCGGGGTGCCGGAGACCTCGAAGCGCGCCTGGATGGGCGTGCCCGCCACGGCGGAGTCGCCGGCCCTGCGCAGCGCGGCGGCCAGCGACGAGTGCCGCAGCGCCGCGGGGGCGAGGCCGCGGACGAAGTTCCTGGCCTCCTCCAGGTTCTCCTTGGCCGCGTCCGCCGCCTCGGTGATGCGGCGTTCGGCGGCCGGGAGGTCGTCGGCCAGGTCCCGCCGGGCCGCCCGCAGCAGCAGGATGATGCTGGACATGCCCTGTGCCAGGGTGTCGTGGATCTCTCTGGCCAGGCGTTCCCGCTCGGCCAGCCGTACGGCGTCGCCCTCCGCCTGGAGCAGTTTCCCGCGCGTGCGGACCAGGTCGTCGATCAGCAGGCGGCGCTGCTCGCTCTCGGCGTGCAGCGCCTTGTAGACCATCGCCATCAGGGTGGCCACCGCCGCGCCGATCGTCGGGCCGATGACCAGGGCGGCGGTCAGCCGTCCCTCGTGCCAGGCGGCGGCCAGGACGGCCGCGACGGTCAGCGCCGCCACGCCCGGCAGCGCCACCGCCAGCGGCAGCAGGTGCAGGTAGGCGAAGAAGAGCGGGAAGGCCAGCCAGACGAACTGCGGCGCGGCCAGCGCGAGCAGCGCCCACCCGGCCGTGGTCAGCACCAGCCAGATCCGGCCCAGCAGCAGGTGCGTCGGCCCGCCGAAGTGCGGCAGCCGCGCCTCGATGGTGATGCCCGCCGCGTAGAGGACGCCGAGGAGCGCTCCGCCCAGCGTCGGCGCGAGCCGTCCGGTCCCGGCGACGCCGGCCAGCGCGATCGCCAGGAGGGTCGCGAACGTGCCGTGCACGGTCCAGCGCAGCAGGCGGAGGGCGGGCGGGAACGGATAGTCAGACATCTCTCACCAAGCGTATGCGACGGCCCTGCGCCACAAATCGTCCGAAAGAAGTATTACGGGCGGACCGCATGCACGATGCGCGGCCGATCCGGCGGCGCGCACGCTGGAGCACGTCAACATGACCTTCAACCGCAACGGGGGACGCGCCGTGTTCGTGGCGCTCAGAGACCTGCGCTTCGCGAAGGGACGGTTCGCTCTCATGGGCGCCGTCGTCTTCCTCATCACCCTCCTGGTGACCATGTTGTCCGGCCTGACCGCCGGGCTGGCACGGGAGAACATCTCGGCCGTGGAGGGCCTGCCCGCCGGGCACCTCGTCTTCGCCGGCAGCGGGAAACCGTCCTTCGCCGACAGCCGCGTCACCGACCGGACCTGGCAGGAGTGGCGGCGGGCGACCGGTGACGCCGCCGAGCGGCTGGGCGTCTCCATGTCGCGGCTCGGCTACGGCGACGACGGGAGCGCGGGGGTGGCGCTCTTCGGCGTCCAGCCGGGCGGCGCCCTCGCCCAGGGACGGCCCGTGGACGCCGGGAAGGTCGTCCTCTCCGCCGCGCTCGCCGCCGACACCGGGGTGGGCGCCGGGGACACGGTGCGGATCGCGGGCCGGGACTTCACCGTGTCCGGCGTCGGCGGCCAGGCGTCCTACAGCCACACGCCCGTCGTCTGGGTCGGCATCGGCGACTGGGAGCAGATGGGCCGCCAGGCCGGCGCCGACAGCGTGGCGACCGTCCTGGCGCTGCCCGCCGGTGACACGGGGCTGCCTGCCGGCGGCCTGGCCGCGGCCGACGCGCGGCTCGGCACCACGACGGTCCCGCTGTCGCAGGCGCCCGCCGCGATCGGCTCGTTCTCCTCCGAGAACGGGTCGCTCCAGCTCATGCGCGGGTTCCTGTTCGCGATCTCGGCCCTGGTCATCGGGGCCTTCTTCACCGTCTGGACGATCCAGCGGCGCGGCGACGTCGCCGTGCTCAAGGCCCTGGGCGCGAGCTCCGGCTACCTGCTGCGGGACGCGCTCGCCCAGGCGGTCATCGTGCTGCTGGGCGGCGCGGGCGCCGGCGGCCTGCTCGGCGCGGGCCTCGGCGCGCTGGCCGAGGGGACGGTGCCGTTCGTGTTGTCGGCGGCCACCACCGTGGCGCCGGTGGCCGTGCTGATCCTCCTCGGTGCCGCCGGGGCCGCGCTGGCCATCCGCAAGATCACCTCTGTCGACCCGCTGACCGCCCTGGGAGCCTCCCGATGACACTCAAGCTGACCGACGTCGTCCTGACCTATCCCGACGGCGACCGTACGCTGACCGCGCTCGACCACGTCAGCCTGGCCGTCGCGGCGGGCGAGTTCGCCGCGGTGGTCGGCCCGTCCGGCTCGGGCAAGTCGAGCCTGCTCGCCGTCGCCGCCACCCTGATCACGCCCGCCGCGGGCAGCGTGATCATCGCCGGGCAGGACGTCTCCGGAGCCGGCCAGGCGGCCCGCACCAGGGTTCGCCGCGACCACGTCGGCATCGTGTTCCAGCAGGCCAACCTGCTGCCCTCGCTCACCGCGCTGGACCAGCTCCTGGTGATGGCGCACCTGGCCGGCGAGTCCCCGCGCGCGGCCGGCCCGCGGGCGCGGGAGCTGCTGCTCGCCGTCGACCTGGGCGGCAAGGAGCACAAGCGCCCGCACCAGCTGTCCGGCGGCGAGCGCCAGCGCGTCAACATCGCCCGCGCCCTGATGAACTCCCCCGAGGTGCTGCTGGTGGACGAGCCCACCAGCGCGCTCGACCACCACCGGGGCGAGCTGATCGTCTCCCTGCTGGCCGACCTCACCAGGAGGAACGACCTGGCCACCGTCATGGTCACGCACGATTTGGCCACCCTGGACCAGGTGGACACCGTCCTGTCCATGGACGACGGCAGGCTCGGCGAACGCGCCGCCACCCGGGTCGCCTGACCGGGCCCGCGCCGCGAGCACCGGCCGGGGTCAGCCGCGCGGGGTGAACTGGTCGAGGTCGTAGATGCCGAGCGCCTTCTCGATGTCGGCCACCTGCGCGACCACGCCGGTGAAGCCGGCCGCGCCGAATCGGCGGTGCTCCTCGTCCTCGAACGTCTCGGCCAGCTCGGCGAACTCCTTGGGCGGGATGACGGCCCGCATGGCGGGGAAGACCACGGTGTCCTCGCGCGCCTCGTGCGGCTCGTACATGCGGACGAAGGCGGCCAGGTCGGCGGTCAGGCCGCGGCGGACGCTCTGGGGGACGGGCCGCGCGGTGGCGTCCAGGATGCGGCCGGTCAGGACGCGTCCGCGCCGGTGCTGCCGGATCAGCACGGGCACGACGTCGGTGAGCCTGCCCGCCCCGACCAGGCGCGGGAAGACGTAACGCTCTTCCAGCCGCTCGTGGTAGTCCTCGATGAACGTGCGGATGATCCCGGCCCCGGCGTGCAGCGGGCCGACCGGCACCCGCTCCCCGGCGCCGATCCGCCGGACGCCCTCCCGGTAGACCAGCAGGACGCGCTTGAGGACCCCGTGCTCGCGCATGAGGTCCTCCGGCGGCGTGACCGGCACCTCCCCGGCCTGCTCCGGGCCGGGAGCGGGGCTGGCCGTCGCGGCACTGCGGGCCGGCCGCGCGGTGTCGCAGCCGGTCAGCATCGCCGAGCCGCAGGCCAGGGCGACGGGCATGGCCAGCATCTCGCGACGGCGCACGCCCGCCGGCCCGCCGCCTGCTTCGTCCCGCATCGTCCGCCCCCGTTCCCGAGCCGCCCCTCCCAGGTGCTGCCCGTCGGCCGGCGGTCCGACGCGAAGGCGCGGGTAATCCTTGTGCCGGGAACGCGTCTACCTGCGGGCTACCACTCCTCGTTCCATGCCTCGTCAGGCATGGACCACTCCTGCGGGTGCGGGCAGGCGAAGGCCGATTTGTGGCAGACGTCGTGCCAGCCCGGGTGCTCCTCGCAGTGGTCCCAGTACGGATGCCCGCCGTGGCAGTGCTCCGGACGGGTCGGCGTGGGCTTCGGCGTCGGTGTGGGCGTGGGCGTGGGCGTCGGGGTCGGCGTGGGCGTGACGGTCGGCGGGACCGTGGGCGTCGGGGTGACCGTCGGGGTCGGGGTCACCGTTGGAGTCGGTGTCGGTGTCGGAGTGGGCGTGGGCGTCGGGGTCGGGGTCGGGGCCGGCGCGGGCGGGCGGTTGTAGACGGTGCAGCTGACGGCCGCGTCGCTCGGCACCTCGACCGTGAAGCCGAGGCCGCCGCTGTTGGTCACCGGCACCTCGACGCCGGTGTCGATCAGGCGGCAGACGGCGTTGCGCCCGTCCTGGGTGACCAGGGTGTGGTCGGGGTGCTGGGCCTCGGTGACGGTGACGTCGGCCGACGCGGTCTGGCTGAAGGTGAGGTCGAAGTTGACCGACCCCGTGCCGTCGCCGGTCGTCGACTCGGTGGCGGGCAGCCCGCCGATGCCCGGCGTGGTGGTCTCGGCGGTGAAGTCCCAGCCGGGTCCGGCCGGGGTGGCGCCGGTGACGTCCTCACCGGTGTTGCCGGACGGGACGAGCTGCTTGATCACCGACAGCGACCCCTCGCACTGGGCGCGGACGATCTCCCGCAACGCCTGCCCGGCGGCGGCGTAGTCGCTGGTCTGGAAGTAGTCGGCGGCGGCCGCGTTGGTGCCGTCGAAGGCGGTGGTGCCGGAGATGGCGCGCAGGTTGAGCGCGGTCAGGCCGGTCACGCCGTTGCCGACGCCGACGGCCAGGACGCGGGTGCCCTCGGCCTTGACCGCGTTGGCGGAGAAGATCCCGGCCTCCACCTCGGCGATGCGGGTGTTGCTGCCGTCGCCGAGCAGGGTGTCGTAGTAGGTGGGGTTGCCGTCGGTGAGCACCACCAGCAGGTCGTAGCGCGGCGCGGCCTCGGCGACCGCCCACAGGCCGCGGTCCCAGTTGGTGCCGCTGCCGAGCTGCCAGTCGGCGTACTGGTTCTTGAACGCCTCGGCGCCCGCCTCGGTGGACACCGGCATGAGGTCGGGGTTGTTCGTGGTGCCGGCGCTGGGCGAGTTGCGGTCGAAGGTGAACAGCGCCATCCGGGACGGGGTGCCGGTCAGCGCGTCGGTGAAGGTGTCGGCGGCCGCCTTCAGGTCGGGCAGCGCGCTGCCCACCGAGGCTGACAGGTCGAGCAGCAGCGCGACGTCGAGGCCGCAGGTGAGATCGGGCCGGGGGTTGACCCGTGACTGCTGCCAGATCCCGGTCGAGGCGGTGGCGTCCGCGCGGGTGTCGTTGATCATGAAGTCGCTGGTGGAGGAGTACGTGGTGCCGCTCTCCAGCGCGGGGGTCTGGAAGACGTACGGCGTGGCGACGGAGTTCGACCCGCTGCCGCGGCCGGTGCGCAGCTCGGGGTTGGTGTACCAGCCGCCGGGGGCGGACAGCTGCTTGACGTAGAAGCGGGCGCCGGCGTTGTCGCCGCCCGGCTCGGTGCCGGGGACGACGAAGCTGCAGTCGCCGTCGTCGTCCGAGACGCACACGCCCCAGTCGGCGTCGACCGGGTCGGCCGCGTCGGGCGTGGCGAACAGGCCGAGCTCGACCCCGGCCAGCGGCCCCACGGTGGTGTCGCCGGTGCGGTCGCCGCCGGTCCGCACCGTCACCACCGAGGTGTCCGGCGACGGATCGGGCACGACCAGCGGGGACGACGGGACCGCGAGCAGCCCCGCGCACAACACTTTCGCCATCCTGCCGGCGACTATGCGAACACTCTTCATCTTCCCCCCAGAGCGATCCGATCACTACGGACTGTAACCAGGAGTGGATCAAAGGGCGCTTCCGCCGTCCCCGGCCGCGCGATCAATGCCGACCGCACCTTGGGACGCGCTTGACCTGGGACGGGCCGCCGTCAGCCCGCCGTACGGTCGCTGATCCAGCGGGCGGCGAGCAGGCCGGAGACGGCGGTGAGGACGGCCCCCGCGACGACCGTGGCGCCGAGGCCCAGCACGTCGGCGAGCACCCCGGCGACCAGGGCTCCCGCCGCGTAGCCGACGTCGCGCCAGAAGCGGTAGGCCCCCAGGGCGTTGGCCCGCCAGGAGGGGTGGGCGTGGTCGGAGACCGACGCGATGAGGGCGGGGTAGACCATGGCGGTGCCGAGCCCGAGGACGACGGCGGACAGGACCCCGGCGAGCAGGGCGTCGCCCAGCGGGGCGACGGCCAGGAGGAGCCCGCCGGCCTGGACGAGCATGCCGGTGACGATGAGGGGTTTGCGGCCGAGGCGGTCGGCGAGGTGCCCGGCGGGGATCTGGCCGACGCCCCACAGCAGCGGGTACAGGCCCTTGATCAGGCCGACGGCGGCCAGGCCCAGGCCGTGCTCGGTGAACAGGAGAGGGAAGACACCCCAGGTGAGGCCGTCGTTGAGGTTGTTGACCAGACCGGCCTGGCTGACGCCGCGCAGCGAGCGGTCGCGCCAGGACGTGCGGGCGAACGCGGCCGCCGGACCGATGTCCCCGCCGGCCGGCCGGGGGTGCCGGTCGAGTTCGAGTGCCACGTGGGCGGCGGTGTCGCGGACGGCCAGGGCCAGGGCCAGCCCGGCCACGACGAAGACGACGCCGACGAGCTCGGGGACGGGACGCAGGCCGTGACGGGTGGCGAGGTAGCCGGTGAGCAGCGCGGTGGCGCCGACGGCGGTGTACCCGGCGGCCTCGTTGAGGCCGGTGGCCAGCCCCCGCCGGCCGGGCCCGACCAGGTCGATCTTCATGTTGACGGTCATCGACCAGGTCAGGCCCTGGTTGAGGCCGAGCAGGACGTTCGCGGCCACGATCCACCCCCAGGAGGGCGCCCAGGCCAGGACGAACGGGACGGGGATCCCGATCAGCCAGCCGGCCACCAGGAGCTGCTTGCGGCGGAACCGGGCCGTCAGCGCTCCGGCGGCCAGGTTGGTGGCCGCCTTGGTGAGCCCGAAGGCGACGATGAAGGAGAAGACGGCGAGGTCGCTGGTCAGGCCGAAGGCGTGGGCGCCGATGAGGGGCACGGTGGTGCGTTCGAGGCCCACCAGGCCGCCGACGGCGATGTTGACGACGACCAGCAGCGAGAACTGCAGGGCGTTCTCCCGGAGTCCCAGGCGTACGGGAGGCCGGCCGGCCGGGGCGGGAGCGGAGGTGTTCTGCACGGCGAAGGTCCCTTCGCGCCTGGATCGCCGGGTGGATATGTCCAGGTCACCATACCCCCCCAGGTATCCTTGGCAATACCACGGGGGGTATTTGACATCCTCTCCGCGGAGAACCTACTGTCGGGTAGCGATACCCCCCAGGGTATCAACCCACTGGCCGCGTTCCTCACGAAGGGATTGCCGTGTTCTTCACCCAGTACTACCTGGACTGCCTCTCGCAGGCGTCGTACATGATCGCCGACGAGGGGACCGGCCGCGCGGTGGTCGTCGACCCGCGGCGGGACGTCTCCGAGTACCTGGCCGACGCCCGCGCGCACGGCCTGACCGTCGTCGGCGTCGTCAACACCCACTTCCACGCCGACTTCGTCGCCGGCCACCTGGAGCTGGCCGACAGCACCGGCGCCTGGATCGGCTACGGCCGCCGCGCCGAGACCGAGTACCCCATCCGCAAGCTCGGCGACGGCGAGCGCATCTCCCTCGGCGACGTCACCCTGGAGATCATGGAGACGCCCGGCCACACCCCGGAGTCGATCAGCGTCCTGGTCTACGAGCACGCCGAGGACCCGGTCCCGTACGGGGTGCTGACCGGCGACGCCCTGTTCATCGGCGACGTCGGCCGCCCCGACCTGCTCGCCTCCGTCGGCGTCACCCCCGGGGAACTGGGCGCGATGTTGTACGACAGCGTGCAGAACAGGCTCATGGGCCTGCCCGACGCGGTGCGGGTCTTCCCCGCGCACGGCGCCGGCTCGGCCTGCGGCAAGAACCTCTCGGCCGAGAAGCAGTCGACCATCGGCGAGCAGCGGGCCACCAACTACGCGTGCGCGCCGATGGACCGCGAGACGTTCGTCGCGCTCGTCACCGCCGGGCAGCCCGCCGCCCCCGGCTACTTCGCCTACGACGCCGATCTCAACCGCAGGGACCGCGCCCGCTACGACGCCTCGGCGGCGCCCGTGCCGCTGACCCTCGACGCGTTCACCGAACTGAGGGCCGCCGGCACCGTCGTGGTGGACGCCCGCGACCCGCAGGACTTCGCCGCCGGGCACCTGCGCGGCGCGGTGAACGTGCCCGCCGACGGGCGCTTCGCCGAGCAGGCGGGCACCGTGCTCGACCCGGACGCCGAGCTGGTCGTCATGGCGCCGCAGAACCGCGAGGAGGAGGTCGTCACCCGCCTGGCCCGGATCGGCTTCGACCGCGTCGCGGGTTACCTGCGCAACCCCGATGACGCGCTGGTGGCCCTTGCCTCCGAGGTCGCCCCGGCCAGCCGCCTGACCGCCGCGCAGCTGCGCGCCGCGCTCGCCGGCGACGCCCCGCCCGTCGTCGTGGACGTGCGCACCGCGGGCGAGCGCGAGGCGAACGGCTTCATCGACGCCGCGCTGCACATCCCGCTGAGCGAGCTGCCCGCCCGCAGCGGCGAGCTGCCCGCCGACCGGCCCGTCGTGCTGCACTGCGCGGGTGGTCACCGCTCCTCCGTCGCGGCGAGCCTGCTGCGGCACCGCGGCTTCCAGGACGTCTCCGACGTGCTCGGCGGCTACGCCGCGTGGGCCCTGTCGGCCGAGCCGGCCGGCGTCTGACCGGACTGTCCCCTTTCCCCGTCCCACACGTATGTCTACTCGATACCCCCTGGGGTATCGGCGAAGGAAAGATCCATGAACACCTCCTCCGTCCTCACCCCCACCGTGCTGCAGCGGCTCGTCCAGGAAGGGCGGGCGCCGCGCCTGCTCGACGTGCGCACGCCCGGCGAGTTCCGCACGGCGCACATCCCCGGCTCGTACAACGTGCCGCTGAACACCCTGCGCGAGCACCGGGCCGAGCTGCTGGCCCACCTGGACGAGGACGTCGTGCTCGTCTGCCGCTCCGGGGCGCGGGCCGCGCAGGCCGGGCAGGCCCTCGCCGAGGCCGGGCTGCCGAACCTGCGCGTCCTGGAGGGCGGCATCGTCGCGTGGGAGACGGCCGGCGCGTCCCTGGAGCGGGGGCCCGAGCGGTGGGACATCGAGCGCCAGGTGCGGCTCGTGGCCGGTTCCGTCGTCCTGGTCACCGGTCTGGCGGGGATCTTCCTGCCCGGCGCGCACCTGATCGGCACCGCGATCGGCGCGGGCCTGACGTATGCGGCCGTCAGCAACTCCTGTGCCATGGGCGTCCTGCTGTCCCGGCTGCCCTACAACCGCGGGCCGCGCGCCGACATCCGCACGGTGCTCGCGGAGCTGCGGAGCACCCCGTGACCGTGCTGATCGTCGCGGCGTCGCTGCTCGTCGGGGTCAGCCTCGGCGTGCTGGGCGGCGGCGGCTCGATCCTGACCGTGCCGATCCTGGTCTACCTGGCCGGGCAGGACACCAAGGAGGCGATCGCCACCTCGCTGTTCGTCGTCGGCGTCACCAGCCTGGCCGCGCTGGTCCCGCACGCGCGGGCCCGGCGGATCCGCTGGCGGACCGGGCTGCTCTTCGGCGCGTTCAGCATGGCCGGCGCGTACGGCGGCGGACGCCTGGCCGAGTACGTCCCCGGCACGGCGCTGCTCGTCGCCTTCGCCCTGATGATGCTGGCCACGGCGGTCGCGATGCTGCGCAGGCCCCGCAACCCCAGGAAGCGGGCGCGGCCCGCCCACGGCGACCTGCCGCTGCCGCACATCGCGGCGGAGGGCCTGGTCGTCGGGGCAATGACGGGGCTGGTCGGCTCCGGCGGCGGTTTCCTCGTCGTCCCGGCGCTCGCCCTGCTGGGCGGGCTGCCGATGGGCGTCGCGGTCGGCACCTCGCTGCTCGTCATCGCGATGAAGTCGTTCGCCGGGCTCGCCGGGCACCTGGCGGGCGTCGCGATCGACTGGCGTCTCGCCCTGATCGTGACGGCGTCCGCGGTGATCGGCAGCCTGGCCGGCGGCCGGCTCGCGGGCCGCATCCCGCAGGACGCGCTGCGCACGGCGTTCGGCTGGTTCGTCGTCGTCATGGGCGTGTTCGTGCTCGTCCAGCAGGCCGGCGCCGCCGTCTGGAGCCATCCGGCCACGTGGGCGGGGGTCGTGGCGGTGCTGGCCGCCGTCCTCGCCGCCCGCCGGTGGCGCGCCTCAGGCGCCGGCTGACGGTCCGGAGGACGCCGGTTCGTCGCGCACCTGGGCGGCCGTGACCGCCACGGTGGTGACGATGTCGGCCACGGTGGCGCCCCTGGACAGGTCGTTGACCGGCCGGCGCAGCCCCTGCAGCACCGGCCCCACCGCGACCGCCCCCGCGCTGCGCTGGACGGCCTTGTACAGGTTGTTGCCGGTGTTCAGGTCGGGCACCACGAAGACGGTGGCGTGCCCGGCCACCTGGCTGCCGGGCATCTTGGCCCGCGCCACGGCCGGGTCCACCGCGGCGTCGTACTGGATCGGCCCTTCCACCTGGAGGTCCGGGCGGCGCTGACGGACCAGCTCGGTGGCGGCGCGCACCTTGTCGACCTCGGCGCCCGCGCCCGAGGTGCCCGTCGAGTACGACAACATCGCGATCCTGGGCTCGACGCCGAACATCGCCGCGGTGCGGGCCGAGGCGATCGCGATGTCGGCGAGCTGCTCGGCGGTGGGATCGGGGTTGACCGCGCAGTCGCCGTAGACCAGGACCCGGTCGGCCAGGCACATGAAGAACACGCTGGAGACCAGCCCGAGCCGCAGGATCTCGAACGCCGGCCTGATCGTGTGCGCGGTGGTGTGCGTCGCGCCGGAGACCATGCCGTCGGCCAGGCCGGCGTGGACCATGAGCGTGCCGAAGTAGGAGACGTCGGTGACGGTGTCGCGGGCCAGCTCGACGGTCATGCCCCGGTGCGCCCGCGCCTCGGCGTAGGCGTGCGCGAACCGCTCGCGCAGCTCCGGGTCGAACGGGCTGAGCACCCTGGCCGCGGCCAGGTCGAGGCCGAGCTGGGCGGCCTGGACCCTGATGCGTTCGGCGTCGCCGAGCAGGGTGAGGTCGGCCACGTCCCGGCGCAGCAGGATGTCGGCCGCGCGCAGGATGCGCGGCTCCTCGCCCTCGGGCAGGACGATGTGCCTGCGCCGGGCGCGGGCCCGGTCCAGCAGCTCGTACTCGAACATCAGCGGCGTGACGACGTCGGTCTTGGCGATGTCCAGCCGTTCCAGCAGCAGCGGGCCGTCCACGTGCTCGGCGAACAGGCGCAGCGCCGCGTCGATCTTGCCGCCCGCCTCGGGCGTGAACCGCCCCTCCACGGCCGACAGCCGGGTCGCGGTGTCGAACGTGTCGTGACCGGTGGCGATCACCGGCAGCGGGATCTCCATGCCGCGCAGCAGCCGTTCCACCGAGCCGGGCAGCTCCGTGCCGCCGGTGAGCACCACCGCCGACAGGGCCGGGAAGCCCGGCGAGGTGTGCGCGGCGATCAGGCCGGGCAGCAGCGCGGCGGCCCGGTCGGACGGGATGATCACCGCCGCGCCCTCGGTGAGACGCTCCAGGATGCCGGGCAGCGACATCGCGCCCACCATCAGCGCGCTCGCCTCCCGGCCGAGCCCGTCGCGCTCGCCGAGGAAGAACCAGCCGTCGCACGCGTCGAGCAGGTCGGCGACCGTCGGCGCCCGCAGCGAAGGGGTCTCCGGCAGCACGAACACGGGCGTCGCATGGCTGAGCGCGAGCGGCCCGCCGGTCGAGCGGGTGACCACGACCGCGAGCTCCTGGGCGTGATGGTGGGCCAGCTCCCTGGAGGACACCTCGACCGCCGCGGCGGTGCGGTCGGCCGTCCGGCCCCTGCCGCTCACCACGTTGATCACGGGAGTGCCCAGGTCGGCGGCCAGCCGGGCGTTGAACCCGAACTCCGTCGGCGCGCCCACGTCGGTGTAGTCGGTGCCGACCACCACGACCGCGTCGCAGCGCCGGGCCAGCGCGCGGAAGCGGGCCACGATGTCACCGGCCGCCCGCTCGACGTCGGCGTGCACCTCGTCATAGGTGACCCCAGCGCACGCCTCGTAGGGCAGGGCGAGCTGGAACCGGCTGCGGATGGTGTTGACCAGCCCGTCCTCGCGTCCGGCCCGTACCACGGGGCGGAACACGCCCACGCTTCCCACCTGCCGGGACAGCAGCTCGACCAGGCCCAGGGCGACGGTCCCCTTGTTGCTTCCCGCTTCGCCGGCGGCGACGTACACAGCTCGTGTCATGACACTCATTCTCGACGCCCCCGCCGGGTCCGGAACGCCATCGGGCCCGGATCAGTGTCGTACGCCCCCGGTGTCAGGGACCAACGTCCCTGTCTTGGGGGTGAGGCAGGTGGGTAGCGTCATCGTCATGGCCGCCTTGACCCGGTCCGTGGGGTCGCGATGAACCCGTGGACGCTCACGTACGAGGGCTTCGCCCCGGGTTCGGCCGGGCTGCGGGAGGCGCTGTGCACGCTCGGCAACGGCCGCTTCGCCACGCGGGGCGCCACGCCCGAGGGCCGGATCCGCACGCCCGGCACCTACCACGCGGGCTGCTACGACCGTCTGGCCTCGCAGGTGGGCGGCCGGACGGTCGTCAACGAGGACCTGGTCAACCTGCCCGACTGGCTGCCGCTCGGCTTCGCCACCCCCGGCCAGGACTGGTTCAGCCCGGAGCTGGCCGACCTGCTCGGCTACACCCAGGAGCTCGACCTGCGCCACGGGGTGCTGCGGCGGGAGCTGCGCTGGCGTGACGCGCGGGGCCGGGTCACCCGGGTGCGGCAACGCCGCCTGGTCTCCATGGCCGATCCGGCCCTGGCCGCCCTGGAGACGACCTTCACCGCGGAGAACTGGTCGGGCCCGCTGCGCGTCCGCGCCGGGCTGGACGGGCGCGTCACCAACAGCGGCGTCGAACGCTACCGCGACCTGCGCGGCGACCACCTGACGGAGCACGCCACGGGCCACCGCGACGGGCTGACCTGGCTGACCGCGACCACCCGCGCCTCCCGCGTCACCGTCGCGCTCGCCGCCCGCGCCGACGCCCCCTCCCCCGGCTCGCCCTCCATGGAGCCCGACCACGTCGCCAGCGAGCACGTGCTGACGGTGGCCGAGGGCGCGCCGGTGACGTTCACGAAGGTCGTCGCCCTGCTGACCTCGCGCGATCCCGCCGTGCACGACCCGCTGTCGGCCGCCCTGCGCCGCGCGGCCACGGCCCCGGGCTTCGCCGAGCTGCTGGAGGCGCACGCCGCGGCCTGGGAGCGGCTGTGGGAGCGGGCCGAGCTGAACGTGGACGGGCCGGAGCTGTCGCAGATCGTCCACCTGCACATCTTCCACCTGCTCCAGACCCTGTCGCCGCACACCGCCGACCTCGACGCCGGGGTGCCGGCGCGCGGCCTGCACGGCGAGGCGTACCGGGGGCACGTGTTCTGGGACGAGCTGTTCGTCCTGCCCTGGCTCAACCTGCGCTTCCCCGAGATCTCCCGCGGCCTGCTGCGCTACCGGTGGCGCCGCCTGCCCGAGGCCCGCGCGGCCGCCCGGTCGGCCGGGTACGACGGCGCGATGTTCCCCTGGCAGAGCGGCAGCGACGGCCAGGAGGAGACCCAGACCTACCACCTCAACCCCGCCTCGGGACGCTGGCTGCCGGACGTCTCCCACCTGCAGCGCCACGTCGGCCTCGCCATCGCCTACAACGTGTGGCAGTACCGCCTGGCCACCGGCTCCATGCCGTCGTGGTGCGCCGACCTGCTGATCGCCATCGCGCGGTTCTTCGCCTCGCTGGCCGTGCTCGACCCCGTCTCCGGCCGGTACGAGATCCGCGGCGTCATGGGCCCGGACGAGTACCACACCGCCTACCCGGGCGCCGCCGAACCGGGCCTGGCCAACAACGCCTACACCAACGTCATGACCGTGTGGCTGCTGCGGCACGCCCTCCGGCTCGGCGCGGCCGGCGCGCGGGAGGCGGCGCGGTGGGAGGACATCACCCGCCGCATGCGGGTCGACTTCCACGACGGCGTCATCAGCCAGTTCACCGGCTACGCCGGGCTCGCCGAGCTGGACTGGGAGCGGTACGCGGGCGTGCGCCGCCTCGACCGCGCCCTGGAGGCCGACGGCGACGACGTGAACCGCTACAAGGCGTCCAAGCAGGCCGACACGCTGATGCTGTTCTACCTGCTGGGCGCCGACGAGCTGCTGGCGATCCTCGACGGGCTCGGCTACCCGGCCGACCCCGGCCTGATCCCGCGCACGACCGCCTACTACCTCGACCGCACCAGCCACGGCTCCACGCTGAGCGCCGTCGTGCACGCCTGGGTGTTGTCGCGCTGCGACCGGGCGCGCTCCTGGCAGTTCTTCGCCGAGGCGCTGGTCGGGGACGTGCACGACGTCCAGGGCGGCACCACCGCCGAGGGCGTGCACCTGGGCGCGATGGCCGGGACGGTGGACATGCTGCAACGCTGCTATCTGGGCCTGGAGCCGAGGCCCGAGGGCCTGTTCCTCGACCCTCTGCTGCCCGGACGGCTCGGCACGCTCTCGTTGCCGGTCCTGTTCCGCGGACGCCGGATCACCATCGAGGCCGGCCACGACGGCACGCGGGTCGACGGCGTCCCCGTGCCGGGCGGTGCGGGCCTCGTCCTCACGGAGAGAGAGATGATCATGACGAACAGTGGCGACTTCGGACGCCGGGTGGCCCACCACCGCGACCGGCTGGGCCTCACTGTCGACCAGCTGGCCGAACGCGCCGACATGTCCCCCGGGTACGTCACGTACCTGGAGGGCCACCTCGGCATCCCGGACAGGAACACGGTGACCCGCCTGGCCACCGCCCTGGAGACGACCCCGCAGGACCTGCTGGGCGGTGGCCGCGACCGCCCGCCGGGCCCCGGCGCCGGCCCGGACGAGCCGGTCCTGGAGGTCCTCGACCCCGAGGAGTGCCTGCGCCTGGTCGCGCCGGGCGGGATCGGGCGGATCGCGTTCAACGGCTCGCACGGGCCCACGGTGCTGCCCGTCAACTACCGGCTGCACGAGGGCGCCGTGCTGTTCCGCACGTCCCGCGGCGGGCCCATGGACCAGGACCTGCGCACCGGCCTGGAGGGCGTGGACATCATGATCGGCTTCCAGGTGGACCGGATCGACGAGGTGCGCAAGGAGGGCTGGAGCGTGCTGATCCAGGGGCCAGCCCACCACGTGCCCGAGGACGAGGTCGCCAAGCTGGCCGACGCGGGCGTCACGCCCTGGGCGGGCGGGGAACGTCATCTCTACATCCGGGTCGTGCCGCACCAGGTCACCGGCCGCCGGATCCACGGACTGTGAGCCGGCCGCCGCCGTGGACCCGCGTCACACGGGGGCGGCGGGCCGCAGCAGCGCCTGTTGCAGCGCCCTGCCGAGGTCGGCGTCGGTGATCATGCCGGTGACCGCGCCGCCCTCGACGACCACCGCCGACAGGCCGCCCACCCGCGACGGACGTTCCAGCAGGGCGGCCGCGTGGTCGTCCGGCGACAGGACGCGCGGCGGCTTCTGGGCGGCGACCAGCGTCTCCACCCTGGTGTCCCCCCTGCGCTCTGCGGGCACGGCGAGCAGGGTCTCCAGCGAGACCACGCCGAGCGGCGCGCCGTCGAGCCCCACGACGGGGAAGACGGACTGGTGCGAGCCGAGCACCACCGTGTCGACCAGCCCCTGCACGGTCAGCCACGCGGGCGCCAGGTCCGGCGTGGCCGTCATGACGTCCCGCACCAGCACTCCCCCGAGGCCGCGCCGGGCCGCCCTGCTCATGATCTCGCCGCGGGCGGCGCCCGCGATGTACCAGCCGGTGATCACCACCCACATCCCGCCCAGCGGGTTCCACACCCAGATCACGACGAACCCGGTGAAGGTCAGCGCCATGCCGATCGCGTAACCGGCCCGCGCGGCGCCGGCGTCGGCGCGGGCGCGGTCGCCGTGGCGGCTCCACATCAGGCCGTGCAGCACCCGCCCGCCGTCGAGCGGGCTGCCGGGCAGCAGGTTGAACACGCCCAGGACGAGGTTCATCATGGCCAGCCACGCCACCGCGGCCCTGGGCACTCCCGGCGGCAGCACGGCCGTGACCCCGAGAGCGAGACCGCCCAGCAGCAGGCTCGCGGCGGGGCCGGCGGCCGCCGTCACCACCTCGGCCCCGGGCGTCCGCGCCTCGTCGCGGAACTGCGTGACGCCGCCCAGCGCCCAGAGGGTGACGGACTCCACCTCCATGCCGCACCGCTTGGCCACCAGCGCGTGCGCCAGCTCGTGCGCGAGCAGGGACACCATGAGCAACAGTCCCGTGAGCGCGCCGGCGACCCAGTACGTCGTCCTGCCCGCGCCCGGGGCGGCGACGGCCAGGACCCCGGAGCCCAATCCCACCGCCACGAGCGTGACGATGGCCAGCGCGGACCAGTGAGCGCCGACGGGGATGCCCGCCACCCGTCCGAAGCGCAGGGTTTGCCTCATACTTCCACCTTGCATGCTTCTCGACCCTTCTGACCAGGGACGACCTCTAGGGGCGGACCACCGCGACGGCGCAGCGGGCGTGGTGCAGCACTCCCCTGCTGACCGAGCCGAGCACCAGCGAGCCGAACGTGCCCCGCCCGTGGGAGCCCACCACGATCAGGTCGCAGGGGGCCCCGGTGAGCGCCTCGACCGGATGCGCGCTCTGGACGTCCTCCACGACCGTCACCTCGGGACACCTCTCCCGCCATCCGGCCGTCCGGGCGCGGACCGCCTCGTGCTGGGCGGCGCGGACCTCGTCCAGGTCGTAGGCGATCTCGGGGGCGAAGGCGTGCACGGGGATCTGCCAGGCGCGGATCAGGCGCAGCCGGGCGCCGCGCAGCCTGGCCTGCTCGAAGGCGTAGCCGATGGCCGGCTGGCAGACGTCGGAGTCGCCGATCCCGACGCCGATCTCGCCGACCGGCCCGCCACTCTCGGCGCGCACCACCACCACGGGACAGGCGGCGTGCCCGGCCACGTGCGTGGTCACCGATCCCAGCAGCGCGCCGGCGAACCCGCCCAGCCCCCGGTTGCCGATGACCAGCTCGTCCGCCTGCCGCGCCTGATCCAGCAGGACGGCCGCGGGCGTCCCCTCGACGACCTCGGCGTGCAGCCGCACCGACGGCTGCCGGGCGCGCGCGGCGGTCTCGGCCGCCTCCAGCACCTTGGCCGCCGCCATCAGCAGGTAGTTGCCCTGACCGTAGTCGGGGAACCTGGTGACGGCGTACGGCTGCCGGTCCAGGGCGTGCACGATCCGCAGCTGCGCGCCCGTCCGCGCGGCGTCGTCGGCGGCCCAGCCGACCGCCGCGGCGGCGGGGGCCGAGCCGTCGGCTCCCACCACGATCACACCGGCCATGACGCCCCCTCGTCCGACACTCCGAACACCTCCGGTCCCGTCATCCCTTCTCCGCGCGCGGCCGTACCACCGCCACCGGGCAGGCGGCGTGATGCAGCACGCCGTGGCTCACCGAGCCGAGCACCGCGGAGGAGAAGCCGCCCCGTCCGCGCGAGCCGACCACGACGAGGTCCGCGGCGGCGGCCGCCTCGGTGAGCGCGGCCACGGGGTGCCCGCGCACCTGCTCGTCGGTGATCTCGACGTCGGGGTTCTCGCTCCGGCACGGGTTCACCCGCGCCTGGGCCGCCCTCGCCTCCTCCTGGAAGGAGTCGGCCAGCAGGTGACTGTAGGCCGCCCAGTACGGCGAGACCGCCGGCGCCTGCCAGGCGTAGACCACGTGCAGGCGGGCGCGGCGCGCGCGGGCCTGCTCGACGGCGTACGCCATGGCCTGCCGCGACCCCGCCGAGCCGTCGTCGCCGGCCACCACCAGGTCGTGCCGGACGGCGACCACCCCGCGGACGACCACGACGGTCCCCGCGGCGTGCCCGGCCACCGCCCGGCCCACCGACCCCAGCACCATGCCGGCGAAGCCGCCCATGCCCCTGCTGCCCAGCACCAGGCTGTCGGCGGTGGCCGATTCGACGATCAGCGCGTCGATCACGTTGCCCGCCAGCATCTCGGCGGTGACCTCGATGCCCCCGCCGATCGCGCGGGCCCGGCCGGCGGCCGCCTCCAGCGCGCCCAGGCAGTACCGGGCGCCGTCCACGCCGAGCACCCACTGCTCGCACACGTGCACGAGCCGGAGCGGCAGCCCTCTGCGCTGGGCGTCGCCGGCGGCCCACTCCACCGCGGCGGTCGATGACGCGGAGCCGTCCACCGCGGCCACGATCCGTCCGCGCATCTTCCCTCCTTCGCGCCTTCGACATCCCCATACCCGCCATAACGGATATAAGGGGCGTAAACACACCAAAAGTCGCCGCCGTCCTCTCCAACTTCGGGACCCGGCGCGTGACGGGCAAGCAGGCCAGGCCAAGAGTTTCCTCCCTCGTGGGGCTCGTCCCGCCGGTCCGGGGAAGGCTCATCCGCGCAGGTAACCGGACAAAATTCGCTCCCGGAGGCGGCAGTGATCGACGCCCACGCCGGCCGGCCCGTGCTCGTCGGGTACGACGACTCGACCGAGAGCCGCCACGCGCTGCACTGGGCGGTCGCCGACGCGCGCCTGCGCGGGCTGCCCGTCCTGGTCTGCCACGCCCTGCACTGGCCCTACGCCCCCAGACCCGTCGCCCAGGAGATCATGCGGCACGTCGAACCGGTGGCGCTCGGCGTCGTGGACGAGGGCGTCCGGCGGGCCAGGGAGCTGGCGCCGGAGCTGGACGTGCAGCCGCTCCTGGGCCGGGGCACCCCCTCGGCGGTGTTGCTGGAGGCCGCGCGCGAGGCGGAGCTGACGGTGCTCGGATCCCGCGGGCAGGGCGGGTTCGAGGGGCTTCAGGTGGGGTCGGCCGCCGTCCAGGTGCCCGCGCACAGCGTCACGCCGGTCGTGGTCGTCCGGCCGCCGCTCCAGCCGCCCACCCGCCAGGACGTCAGGATCGTGGCCGGCCTGGACGGCTCACCCGCCAGCCTGGCCGCCTTCGACCTCGCCCTGGACGAGGCCGCCCTGCGCGAGGGCACCGTGACGGCCCTGTGCTGCTGGGCCGACTGCGGGTCGTCGTCCTGGCAGGAGCCGCTGCCTTTCGTGGACTCGCACGCGCTGCGCAAAGGCGCGGAGAACCGCTTCCGCGAGGTCGTCTCCCACCTGGCCCGCAGACGCCCCGAGGTGACGGTGGTCACCGAGTTCCTGACCGAACGCCCCCAGCGCGTGCTGATCGAGGCATCCAAGGACGCCACGCTCCTCGTGCTCGGCAACCGGGGGAACGAAGCCCCTCCCTGCCTGCTGCTCGGAGCGGTGACGCAGGCCGCCCTGCTGGAGTCCAGGTGCCCGGTCGCGGTGGCGCCCGCGGCCGTGCTGAACCCGCGGCTGCCGCCCGCGTCCGGGTGACGCGGGCAGCTCAGGGGCGGCCGCCCGGCACCACCGCGACCGGGCAGGGCGCGTGCTGCGGAAGGGAGCTCGCGGTGCCGAGATGCGCGGCCCGCGGCCGGCCGACCACGACCAGCGTCGCCCGCTCGTGCGGCTCACCCTGCTCCACCTGGACCTCCGGGCGGCGAGCCGCCCACTCCCCCAGGTCGGCGGAGGCCGCGAGCGGCAGCCCGCGCATGGCCGCCTCGGCGAACGCGAACTCGACGACCGCCGCGTCCGGCTCCCGCTCGGCCAGGACGACCGGGCCGGGACGGGTGGCCTTCGGCAGCGGCCCCGGCCCGCGTACGACGATCACCGGGCACTCGGCGTGCGCGGCGGCGTACCCGGCCACCGAACCGACCACCACCCTGGGCAGCGCGCTCAGCCCCCGCGAGCCGACCACGACGAGCGTGGCGTCGGCGGACAGCTCCACCAGCCGCTGGGCGGCCGGGCCCTCGTACAGGTCGGTCTCCACGCGGACGCCCGAACTGGTGGAGCGGGCGCACTCGGCGCCGTGCCACAGGACGTGCTCGGCCGCCTTGCGAAGATGGGCCTTGGCCTCCTCCTCCGCCTCGCCGTACGGCCATTGCCAGGCGTGGACGACGGTCAGCGGCAGGTTCCTGAGCTCGGCCTCGTCCAGCGCCCAGTCCAGGGCCTGGACGGAGAAGTCCGAGCCGTCGTAGCCGAGCACGATGCGATCCATGTCCGTGATCCCTTCAGACGTCGCCAGCCTTCAGCCTCGGTCCCGCGAGGCCGGCCACCCGTGGTGCGGCGGCCCGTCTTGACGGGACCTTGGCCCTCCTTTTCCGGCCGCGCGGGCCGGCGTCCTTCGCGCGTCACCAGGTCCAGTCGCGGACGGCGGGGGCGTCCTCACCGTGCTCGCGGGTGTGGGCGCGGGCCGCCAGCCGCTCGTCGGCCATGCGCTGGCGCAGGTGCGCCTGGGTGGCGCCCAGGCCGGGCACCCGGTCGATGACGTCGATGACCAGGTGGTAGCGGTCGATGTCGTTGAGCATGGCCATGTCGAACGGCGTGGTCGTGGTGCCCTCCTCCTTGTAGCCGCGCACGTGGATGTTGGCGTGCCCGGTGCGGCGGTAGGTCAGGCGGTGGATGAGCGAGGGGTAGCCGTGGAAGTTGAAGACGACCGGCCTGCCGGTGGTGAACAGGGCGTCGAACTCGGCGTCCGGCAGGCCGTGCGGGTGCTCCGACGGCGGTTGCAGCCGCATCAGGTCCACCACGTTGACGACGCGCACCTTCAGCTCGGGCAGGTGTTCGCGCAGGATGGCCGCGGCGGCCAGCGTCTCCAGGGTGGGCACGTCGCCCGCGCAGGCCAGCACGACGTCGGGCTCCGTCCCGTCGTCGGTGGAGGCCCACGGCAGGACACCGAGGCCGCGGGTGCAGTGGGCGATCGCCTCGTCCATGGTGAACAGGTCCAGCACGGGCTGCTTGCCCGCCACGATCACGTTGACGTAGTCGCGCGAGCGCAGGCAGTGGTCGGCCACCGACAGCAGGGTGTTGGCGTCCGGCGGCAGGTAGACCCGCACGACCTCGGCCTTCTTGTTGACCACGACGTCGAGGTTCGAGGGCGAGGACGTCTTC
>NZ_JBSGCE010000078.1:0-37137 GCF_053601695.1 Nonomuraea sp. NPDC004702 | reverse complement strand
GGCGGGGGTCCTGGCCAGGTGCCACAGGGACGCCCCGATCGCACTCCAGGTGGTGTCGATACCCGCGATCAGCAGCAGCGTCATCGTCCCGACGACGTGGACGGGGTCCAGCTTCGCGCCGTTGAGCTCGGCGCCGAGCAGGTACGTCGTGAGGTCGTCCCGCGGGTGGGCCAGGTGGTCGTGGATCTGCTCGACCAGGTAGGACGACAGCTCGGCGAAGCGCTCCAGCCGTTTCTCGGTGGGCTCGTTCACGCTTTCCAGGGCGTTCTCCACGAACTGCCGGAACCGGTCGGCGTCCTCGGGCGGGAAGCCCAGCATGTCGGCGATCACCCGCATCGGGATGTCCTGGGCGTACTCACGGGCCGCGTCCACGACCTCCCGCCCTTCCAGGCCGTCGATCAGCTCGTGGCACAACGCCCTGGTGCTCGCCTCCCGCCTGGCGACCGCCGTCTTGGTGAAGGCCGGCAGCAGTAACTTGCGGGCGTCGTGGTGGAAGGGCGGGTCGGACGAGATCGGCGGAACCCCGCCCACCGGCGCGAGCTCGCGTGGCGGCTTGACGTTGCCGACGACGACGGCCCGGGAGGAGAACCGCTCGGTGTCGTAGGCGATGGCGGCGACGTCCTCGTACCGGGTCGGCAGCCACACCCCGCCGAACCGGTCGGTGTGCGCGATCGGGCAACGCTGCCGCAGGTCGTCCTGGATGGGGTACGGGTCCGCGGCCCACTGGGGGTCGACGTGGGAGAAGTCGGTGGCCCAGTCGGAGACCGGATCGGTGACGATCTCGCTGACGGTGCCGCGCAGCCGGTTCCTGCGCGTCTCTTCCAGCTCCGGGCCGAAGCGGTCGTCCACGGTCATCTCGCAGCTCCATCCCTGACGTCGATGAACCGGTCGGAGTCGATCTGAGGTGAATCGCACCCTCACCCGAATTAAAAAAGCATTCATTTGATACGTCAAGGCACTCCCACGACCGACGTTCCTGCCCGGCGGCAGTTCGTCCGGGTAGGGCAGACCGAGCGCTTCAGTTGGTGGATGGGCGCTTGAGGCGCCATCGGCGCACACGAGCAGCGAGGATGCCGTTTGCGTGTTTGACCAAGATCTGCCGTATGTCTGTGCCGCCGAGTTTGCTGGGCCACAATGGCCCGCATGTCTGCCATGCCCAAAGATCACGTTGAGACCGCGAAGCCCTCCTCGCTCAACGACTACGACAGGATGGCCGAGGGGTACGCGGCCGAGAACGAAGCCAGTCTGCTCAACGCGTACTACGAGCGGCCCGCGATGCTGGAGCTTGCCGGGAACGTGGCCGGAAGGCGCATCCTCGACGCCGGCTGCGGCGCGGGTCCCCTGTTCTCCGAGCTGCGCGATCGAGGCGCCGTCGTGACCGGCGTCGACGCCAGCGCCGGAATGCTGGAGCAGGCCCGACGGCGGCTGGGGGCCGACGCCGATCTGCGCGTCGCCGACCTTGCGGGCCCGCTGCCCTTCCCCGACGAGGCGTTCGACGACGTCATCGCGTCCCTGGTGCTGCACTACCTGGAGGACTGGGGCCCGACACTGGCCGAGCTGAGACGCGTGCTGAAGCCCGGCGGCCGGCTCCTCGTCTCGGTCGACCATCCTTTCAGCGTCACCCTCTTTCAGCACATGGCCGGGGAGAAGCCCAAGTACTTCGAGACCCGCAGCCGGACCGACGAATGGACCATGGGCGGGCAGACCGTCCAGATGCGTTTCTGGGACCGGCCCCTGCACGCGATGACCGAAGCCTTCACTGCGGCGGGCTTTCGTATCAGCGTCATCAGCGAACCGCCGTTCGCGCCGGAAGCCCGCGAACTGTTCGCCGAGGAGCTCCGCGAGATCTCCGGCGCGCGGTTCCTGTGCTTCTTGTTCTTCGTTCTGGAAGCCGGCTAGCCAGGTTCTGTTTCCTGGATCTGCTGACTGATCGTGACCGCAACTGAAGAGGTCGGTCCGCCGGCCGCGTCCGCCGGCTCAGGCGGCGGGGACGCTGGCGACGAGCCCGCCGTCCACGACCAGGTCCTGCCCGGTGATGTAGGCAGCCTCGTCAGAGGCCAGGAACGCCACCGCCGCCGCGACGTTGTCAGCGTGACCGAGGGCGCCGAGCGGCACCTCGGCCGAATTGCGCGCCTCGCTCTCCGGGTCGGGGTTGGCGTCGCGGTACATCTCGGTGTCGATGTAGCCCGGGCTGACCGAGTTGACCCTGATGCCGCGCGGCGCGAGGTCGGCGCCCAGCGTCCGGGCGAGATTATGGACGGCTGCTTTGCTGGCGGAGTACACGGAGGCGACGGACAGCCCGCGATACAGCGTCCAGGACGCGTTGATGACGATCGCGCTGCCGTCCCGCATCAGCGGCAGCGCCTTCTGGACGGTGAAGAAGACGCCCTTGAAGTTGACGCCGACGGTGTGGTCGAACTCCGCCTCGGTGATCTCGGCGCTCGGCTTGAACACGCCCACGCCGGCGTTCGCGAAGACCGCGTCCAGGCTCCCGCGCCAGGTTTCGATCCGCCGCATCAGCAGGTCGAGGTCCGCCGGGGAGGCGACGTCGGCGCGAACCGCGAGCACCCGGCCCGAGCCGGATTCTGGCAGGGCGCCCGTCAAGCGGGCGGCCGCGGTGTCGAGACGGACCTGGTCGCGTCCGGTGATGACGACGTACGCGCCTTCGCTCAGGAGCCTCTGCGCCGTGGCGAAGCCCATGCCACTGGCGCCACCGGTGATCAGAACGGTCTTGTTCAGGAATCGGTTCATGCGGCAATCCTCAAGCGGATCGTCCGTTTCCGGCAGTTCCGGCCGAACCTAGGTCTGGCACCACCACCTTCAGGCGCGCGCCATCAGCTCGGACAGTCGCGCCCCGGTGGCGGTGCCCGGCTGCGGCGTGTGCAGCATCAGCCGGTGTCCTGGCCGGTCGGGCAACGGCAGTGACCTGTACTCGAAGATCAGCTCACCGGTCTCCGAGGTGTGGACGACCTTGACGCCCTCGGTCGCGTTGCCGACCGGGTGCTCGGCCCAGATCTCGGCGAAGGAAGGACTCGCGGCGCACATGTCTGCGGCCAGCCTGCCGAACTCCAGGTCTTCCGGGTAGCGGGCCGCGTCGGCGCGGAACTGGCCGACGATCACCCGGGCCGCGTCCTCCCAGTGGGGCAGCGAGGAGCGGAAGCGGGCGTTGGTGAAGAAGCTCACCAGGCAGTTGTGGTCGCGGTCCGAGTAGCCGAACACCAGGTGCGCGGCGCGGTTGACCGCGACCAGGTTCCAGTGCCGGTCGAGGATGTAGGCCGGGGACGGGAGCCAGCCGTCGATCAGCCGCTGCAACTCCGCGGAGACCGGCCGGTCCGACGGCTCGGCCTGGGGCGGGTTGAGCCCGGCGAGCAGGTACAGATGTTCGCGCTCCGCCGTGTCGAACCGCAGCACCCGCGCGACAGCGTCCAGGACCCCGGCCGAGACGTGGATCTCCCGCCCCTGCTCCAGCCAGGTGTACCAGGACACCCCTACCCCCGCGAGCACCGCCACCTCCTCGCGCCGCAACCCCTTGGCACGACGGCCGGAGCCGGCGGGCATGCCGACGTCGTACGGAGTCAGCCTGGCCCTGCGCGACCTCAGGAACTCGCGGATCTCGGCACTGCGCCGGTGCCGAGCCTCTACCGGAAGTCGGGAAATATCCACTCGCCCATCGTAGGAGGTCCCGAACGACCCCTTCGTACCACTGACGCTCTGATGGCGGAGTCACCCGCGAGTTCACTGCGGCGGCGGCGACCAACGATATGCAGACATCACATGTGTCCGAGCGCATACGCCTTCGTGACGATTCATCAAGGGAACAGGCCAGATACGGCATCCCGGGAGAACAACCAACAACACCGACCAGAGAGCACAGACCTTCACATAGCAAGAAGCGTCGCTTGGCGGGATTCTGGTGCCGGAAAGTGCACTCGTTGACAGCCGAGCCCTACTGCGGGAGGGCACATGCAACAGCTCCAAGTCGTCATCATCCCGATCATCGGCATGGCAAGCACACTCGTGGGCGTCCTACTGGGAGCAACCCTCACCCGACGCGCTCAAAACCTCCAATGGTCACGCGACAGGCAAATCGATGCCTGCATTCTGATCATGCAGGAGGCAAATCATGCTCAGTTCGCCTTACGCGCCGCTTGGCGACGTCAGGAAGAGCCGGACTGGACCTCCTGGAACAACGCCTTAGCCACCATCGCACTGGTCGCACACCCGGATCTGGTTCACGCCGCCCACTGCATAGATCGTGAAATTTGGCGAGCGAATCACGTGATCAAAAGCACAGGAGTCTCCTCGGAGGAGGATTGGGCCCGGCTAAGGGAAAAGATCGAGGCGCAACGGCTCGACTTCACCAACCGAGCCCGCCGTCGACTTCTACGCCCGGGAGCACCGCTTGGCAGGTTCGTGGCGCGCCCGCCGTTGGTAGAACTGCAGATCTCAACGATCGAACTCTCCGCCCAGGAAACCACAAGCGACGGCACTGCGCCGCCAGAGCAACAACAGCCTTGAAGGGAGACTGGAGATCAGCATTTGCTGCTTGAACCGCTTTCGGGAGCGCACTGTCCCTTTGAGTGCCGTTCGGGCGAGCTGATTGGACACTGAGCTACTTCATCCTCGGGGCGCACCTGCTGATCACAGCATGATCGCGAGTCCGGCGTTCGCCTGATGACGCGAAGAACTCCTGGTAGACGGGCGGATCACCACAATGAACGCCGTCACCGCAACGCCATCGGCTCCGTCTGGCGGCGGCTCAACCCCGCCCAGCAGGCCTTGCTGGTCCTGATCTACCTGCGCAAAGGGCGAGACGTACAACGAGCTCGCCTCTGGGCTCGGCGTATCGGTGGACCGCCTGGCGGTACGTGGAAGAGACCGTAGCCCTGCTGCGCGCCCGTGCCCCCAAGCTGGACCGCGCCTCACGCAACGCCGCGCGAGACGGCCTGCACTACCTGGTGCTGGACGGCATGCTCATCCCCATCGACCGCGTGCGCGCCGCCCGGCCGTACTACTCGGCCAAGCACCGCATGCATGGGATGAACATCCAGGTCATCGCCTCTCCAGACGGCACGATCATCTGGACCTCCGGCTCGCTGCCGGGCAGCACCCACGACCTGACCGCCGCTCGCATCTGGGCCGTCCTCCGCGCGCCGGCGCAGGCCGGCATGCTGCCCCTGGCCGACAAGGGCTACCAAGGCGCCGAAGGCCCGGTGGCCACACCGCACAAGGGCCGCAACAAGCCCCTGTCACAAAAGGCTGGCGCATCCTCCGCAAGCTCCGCTGCTGCCCGCACAAGACAGGACAGCCACGCAAGGCGATCGCCGTCCTGCAAAACTACGAGCTCACCCACGGATGAAAGGCCTCAGCCGGCTCAGCGCGATGCAGGCGGCGTTGAGCCTGCTCTCACCCAGGCGTGCAGCGGGACGTGATCAGACCACGTGCTCCGGGCGTAATCGACGAAGCATTTCCGTACGCGGCCGTCGCCGGCGAACACGTAATCGATCTTCCGCTTGCGGGTCACGTAGGTCCAGCGCCGGCGTGGGTCGCATTCGTCGCGGCCCTTGTAGGCCGCGGCGGCGTCGCGCGGCACCAGGTTGAGGTCGCCGCCGATCACACCCCGGCCGAGCTTGAACAGCTCGCGCAACTGGATGTGGCGGTAGGGCCTGCCCTTCTGCCTGTCGTCGTAGCTCGATCCCGACGAGAAGTGCGCGGTGCAGAACGCCCGGTCGGCCGTGCAGACGGCGTACCTGCGGGCTCCCCACGGCGGCGAGGTCAGCGCATGCACGACGAGGCCGGTGTCCGCTCCGGCCACGGCCAGGGTGACGCTCAGCACCCCACGCGGCCTGCCGTTTCTGTCGGGCAGGCACTGGTACGGGGAACCGTCCGAGTACTTCAGCCCGGCCGACCGGACGCTCCAATTCCGGCCGGTACGGCGTTCGAGCTCGTGTTCCAGGTCGGCGTCGGCGCCCGTGCAGAACTCCTGGAGGAAGACCACGTCCGCCTCGGTCGCCAGCACTGCCACGTGCCAGGCCAGCTCGGCGTTCGAGCGGCGGAAGAGCGCGCATCCGGCGTTGGTGCCCGCACAGACGTTCCACGTCATCACGTGGAGGAGAGGGGGCTGTGCCTGTACGGACAGGTTCGGGAGCAACAGCCCCGCGATCACGAGCTGGCTGATCATCATCACCGAGATCTCCACACCTGATCCGAGCCGTCAAAAGACCGCTCAACCGGCACATCTGGCAACCAGGAGCCTATTGGTCTTCATGAGGTCAGACCCGGGCGTACGAGCTGCCGAGAGCCTCTGATCATGCCAACCAGTTCCGGTTCTCTCCTGCTGATCAGCCCGATCAGGTTGGAAAAGCCTCACTGATCGCTCGCGGCGACTCCACCTGGCATGCCTGTTGGCTACTGGCGCGGTGTGGACCGAGGCGGAGTTCCTGCCGACCGGGAGGCGTCAGACGCGAGTGGCGCCCAGGCCGTCGGCGGGACAGGGCGGGCCGACGTCGCAGATGTTCATGGTTCTGTCGGTTTGCGATCACCGGAAGCTGTTGTTCGCGACGATCAGAGGAGGCCGTGTGGTGTCGGTGGGGGGTTCGCGTTCGAGGGTCCTGGCGTTCTTCGGCGTCCTCACGGCTGCGGTCATCGTGATCGCGGCAATTGTGGCCTTCCGTGGCAGCGATGACCAGCGGTTCATCCGCTCGGCGCCTGAGGTGGGGGCGTTCGCACGCACGGTGAGGGAGGGGGACCGGCTCGGCCCTCGCACCATCGGCGGGATGGAGTTCGAGGAGGTCCGCCGCGAGCACGGCGTGGTCGTCTTCCAGCGAGGCGAGGCTCTGCAGAGCCCCTACGGCTACGCCTGGAGCCCGCAGGGCGATCCGGCTCCGATCCTTGAGGACGTGGAGTGGTCCGAGGACCACGTCGACCACCGTTTCGCACACCTGGAGGGCGCCTTCTACTCCTGGCAGGGAAGGCGCTGACACGCGGCCGCCCGCGCCGAGGGGGCGACGCCCGGAACAGCCGATCCGGGCGCCACACGCGCGCCCGTACCAGGAGGCGGCCTCCTCGTGGCGGGCCAGACGGTGGCAGGCGTAGCCGAGGCTGTCGCAGGCGTGGGCCTGGCCGAGGACGTCGCCGAGCCGCCGCGCGGCGGCACCGGGCGCAGCAGCGGCGGCACCAGCAACCCCGGGCGTGCACGAGCCAGTCGTGCATGTTGCGGTGCACCGATCCGGCCGCGGCCCGTAAGGCCCCCGGTAGCCCGTCCGGCTGCCGGGGGCCTTACGGCGTTCCGGGGGGGGCGGGGCGGACATGTGTTTAGTTGTGCGAATATAATCGTTATATGCCTATAACGAGTAGAGCGCCCCTCTCCCCCGCCCCCGCGCTCAGCCCCCGCCGGCGGATGCTCGTGCTGGCCATCTGCTGCATGAGCCTGTTCATCGTCGGGCTGGACAACACGATCGTGAACATCGCGCTGCCGGCCATCCGCCGCGACCTCGACGCCTCCATGTCCGGCCTCCAGTGGATCATCGACGCCTACACGGTCGTCCTGGCGAGCCTGCTCATGCTGGCCGGCTCGACCGGCGACCGGGTCGGCCGCCGGCGCACGTTCCAGACGGGGCTGGCGCTGTTCACGCTCGGCTCGCTCATGTGCTCGCTCGCGCCCGGCCTCGGCTGGCTGATCGCGGCGCGGGCGTTGCAGGCCGTCGGCGGGTCCATGCTCAACCCGGTCGCCATGTCGATCATCACGAACACCTTCACCGAGCCGCGCGAGCGGGCCCGCGCGATCGGCGTGTGGGGCGGCGTGATCGGCATCAGCATGGCGCTCGGCCCGCTGGTCGGCGGCACGCTGGTGGACTCGGTCGGCTGGCAGGCGATCTTCTGGATCAACATCCCGGTGGGCCTGGCCGCGTTCGCCCTGTGCGCGTTGTTCGTGCCCGAGTCGCGCGCGCCGCGCCCGCGCCGGGTGGACCCGGTCGGGCAGGCGCTGGTCATCGTGCTGCTGGCCACCCTGACGTACGGCTTCATCGAGGCGCCGGCGGCCGGCTGGGCGTCCCCGCGCACGCTGGGCTGCTTCGCGGTCGCGGCGCTGGCGCTGGCCGTCCTCGCGCCGTACGAGCTGCGCCGCACCGACCCGCTGATCGACCTGCGCTTCTTCCGCAGCGCGCCGTTCACCGGGGCCACGGTCATCGCGGTGTGCGGCTTCTCCGCGCTGGCCGGGTTCCTGTTCGTCAACACCCTCTACCTCCAGGACGTGCTGGGCCTGTCCGCCCTGCACGCCGGCCTCTACACGCTGCCCATGGCCGGGCTCACCGTGGTCTGCGCGCCGCTGTCGGGCCGGATCGTCGGGACCGCCGGGCCGCGCGTCCCGCTGGTGGTGGCCGGGGTCACCATGGCGGCCAGCGGCCTGATCATGACCGGGCTGGCGGCGGACACGCCGACCTGGCGGCTCATGGCCGCGTACGTGCTGTTCGGGGTGGGGTTCGGCATGCTGAACGCGCCCATCACCAACACCGCCGTGTCCGGCATGCCGCGCGCCCAGGCCGGCGTGGCCGCGGCGGTGGCCTCCACCAGCCGCCAGATCGGCCAGTCGCTCGGCGTCGCGGTCATCGGCTCGCTGGTCACCTCGGCGGTGGCCGGTCCGTTCGCCGCCGGGTTCCCGCAGGCCAGCCACATCGGCTGGTGGATCGTCGCCGGGTGCGGGCTGGCCATCCTGCTGCTCGGTATCCTGACCACGACCGGCTGGGCCCGCCGCAGCGCCACCCGTACCGCCGAACGGCTCGCCCACGCACCCGACAGAACGGCGGACGCCTCATGACCGACACCTCCGGCAACTCCGGCAGCTCCGGAAGTTCCGGGCACGACGCCGTGGCCCGCGTCTGGGCGGCGATGTACGACCTCGTCCTGCGGCAGGAGGACCGCCGCAAGGAGGTGGCCGAGACGCTCGGCATGAGCTTCTTCCGGGTCAAGGCGCTGCGCCGCCTGCTGGCCGGGCCGATGAGCATGCGGGAGCTGACCGCCGAGCTGTCCACCGACAAGCCGTACACCACCCTGATGGTCGACGACCTGGAGCGGCGCGGCCACGTGACCCGCAGCGTCTCCCCCGACGACCGCCGCAGCAAGATCGTCACGCTCACCCCGGCGGGCATGGCCGCCGCCGAGGAGGCCGAGCGCATCCTGGCCCGTCCGCCGCGTTCCCTGCTGGCCCTGGACCCCGGCGACCTGGCCGCGCTCGACCGCATCATGGCCCTCCTGCTCACCCCGGAGGAGCCGGCCCGCGGGCGGTGAGGTCAGTCCTTGAACCAGGACAGCCGGGCGGCGCAGAGGGTCTGCTCGGCGCCGAACTCCTCGAAGGCGGCGACCGGCCGGAAGCCCAGGCGGGCGGCCAGTCTCAGCGATCGTCCGTGCGCCGTCCGGGTGACGATCACCACCGGCTGGTCGGGCAGCTCGGCCGCCGCGGCGCGCAGCGCGGCCGTCGCCGCCTCGTGGGCGAACCCGCTGCCCCAGGCCGGGCGGCGCAGCACGTAGGACAGCTCCAGTTCCTCGCCGTCGCCGGTGACGTGCCCGGGACGGTCGGCCGCGCGGCGGTCGAGCGCCAGCGTCCCGAGGAGTTGGTCGGTGACGAGGTCGGCGATGACGTAGCCGCCCGGTGCGGCCGTCGCAGCGGCGGTGCCGGCGGCGTCGAGGAAACGCTCCACGTCGTCCCGCGGGCGCGGGCCGCCCAGGTGCTCGCGCACCTCGGGGTCGGTCATCAGCTCGACGAGACCGTCCCGGTCGCCGTCGTGGGCCTTGCGCAGCAGCAGGCGTTCGGCGCGGATCTCCATGGCGGACAGCGTGGGCGACGGGCTCATGGGTCCTTGATCCTAGGACAGCCCCGCCGCCACTCAAGGCGAAGGCGTCGGCGACCAGACCCCGGCCGCGGTCCCGTCCCGGACGTGCCGGCGGTAGGCGACGACCTTGCCGTGGATGATGTCCAGGCTCGCCGTCAGGTCGGCGATCCGGTCGCGGACGGCCCGCTCGTGCTCCTCCAGCAGCGCGAGCCGCTCCGGCTCGTTGCCCGGCCCCGAGCGTACGAGGTGGGCGAACCTGCGCAGGGTGGCGATCGGCATGCCGGACTCCCGCAGCCGGTTGCACAGCAGCAGCCACTCCACGTCGGCCCGGTCGTAGGCCCGCTGCCCGCCCGCCGTACGCGGGATCGGGCGCAGGAACAGCTCCTCGCGCTCGAAGAAGCGCAGCGCGTGGACGCCGAGCCCGGTGGCCCGCGCGACGTCCCCGATGGACAGGCGGTCCGCGTCCCTGCTCATGGCACCTCGCCATAGTTTGACCTAGATTGCACTCTAGATTCTACGGTCCTGGGCATGGCACGTACTCAACAGAAGATCGGCTCGGGGTTCGGCGCGCACAGCACGGCCGACGACGTCCTGGCCGGCATCGACCTGTCCGGCCGGAACGTCCTGATCACCGGCGGCTACTCGGGCCTCGGCCTGGCGGCCACCCGCGCGCTGGTACGGGCGGGAGCGCACGTCGTCGTGCCCGCCCGCCGTCCCGGCGTGGCGAGGGACGCGCTGCGTGACCTCCCCCGCACGGAGGTGGCCGAGCTGGACCTGGCCGACCTCGGCAGCGTCCGCGCCTTCGGCGACCGGTTCCTGGAGACCGGCCGCGGCCTGGACATCGTCATCGGCAACGCGGGCGTCATGGCCTACCCCCACCGACCGGTCGGCCCCGGCTGGGAGGCGCATCTCGCCATCAACCACCTCGGCCACTTCGCCCTGGTCAACCGGCTGCGCCCGGCGCTCGCCGGGGCCCGGGTGGTGTCGGTCTCCTCCTCTGGGCACTTCCTGTCCGACATCCGCTGGGACGACCCGCACTTCCGCCACGGCCACGACCACTGGGCGGCCTACGGGCAGTCCAAGACGGCCAACGCCCTGTTCGCCGTCCATCTCGACGCCCTCGGCGCGGCCGACGGCCTGCGGGCCTTCGCCGTGCACCCGGGCAGCATCCTCACCCCGCTGCAGCGCCGCATCCCGCACGAGGAACAGGTCGCCCAGGGCTGGATCACGGCCGACGGACGCCGGGCCGACGGCTTCAAGACCCCGGAACAGGGCGCTGCGACCGCGGTGTGGGCGGCCACCTCACCCCTGCTGGACGCGCACGGCGGCGCCTACTGCCAGGACTGCGACCTGGCCGAGCCGGCGACGGGCGACGACATGCTGATCGGCGGCGTCAAACCCTGGGCCCTCGATCCGGACTCCGCCGCCCGCCTGTGGAGACTCTCCGCCGACCTGACCGGTGAATCCGCCTTCTCCTGACCGCCCTACGGGCGGCGGCCGGGCCTGAACAGCAGCGCGACCGCCGCCGCGAGCACGGGGAGCGCGACGGCCGCCAGGGCGATCGAGCTCCACGGCGTCTCGAACGGCACCCGCGGCACCGGGTCCCAGTCCACCGAGGTCGTGAAGGGCCAGGCCAGCAGCAGCCCGGCGACACATCCGGCGACGGCGCCCGGCACCGCGCCGCAGGCCGCCGCCAGGGCCGCCCGGCAGGCGGTGAGGCCGCGCGCGGCGGCGGGAGAGCCGCCGGCCCGGAGCAGGAGGCGGTCCGGACGGCGCGACCTGACCGTGGCCGCGAGCGCCCCCGCGAGAGCGGCCGGCACGGCCGCCCCCGGGAAGAGCAGCCAGCCGTACGAAGGCACGAAGCCCTCCTCCAGGTACGCCTGCCCGCTCTCGCCCAGCCGCTCCTGGACGCGGTCCCGGTCGGCTGCCGTGACCCGGTGCAGGGAGGGATCGACGATCAGCGCCTCCAGCTCCAGCTTGACGCCCATGCCGAGCACCCGCTTCGCGGGCAGGAAGACCGCCTCGACACCGCCGACCGGCGGGGGGACGACGGTCGCGGGAACCGTCCTGGAGATTCTCGGTTCGCCCGGCGGGTCCTCGGGGGCGCTGTACTCGATCGTGACGGTGTCGTGCCGGCCCGGCTCGGACGTGACCGCCACGGCCCTGCCCTCGTCGTAGGGGAACGACGGGTCCCCCGTGAGGTAGCGCAGCAGCGCCTGGTCGCCGATGTAGGCGCGGGAGGAGGACGTCGCGGAGTCGGCCGTCGACACGGTGAGGTCGAACGGGTGGACCGGCGTCAGGCCCTGGGCGACGTCCGTGCCGGGCAGCTCCTGCCGGACGGCGGCGATCCCGGGCGCCGGTCGCCCGGGATCGAGCCGCACGACGAGCGCCCCCGGCCGCGCCTGCGGGAGGTACTGCGCCCTGGACTGCGCGGTCCCGGCCGCAGCCATGGTCGCCACCGCGACGGCGAAGGCCGTGGCGATCATGGTCGCGGCCACCGCGGGGGCCGTCCGCGCGCGCCGGTCGGCCAGGTGCCGGGCCGAGAGCCGCAGGGCCGCCGGAAGCCGGGCGCCGCCCCGCCCGAGCACGCCCAGCAGCCAGGGGACGAAGGGGCCGAGCCCGAGCACGAACGTCGTGGCGCCCACGATGGCCGCCAGCAGGCTGAGCTCGGATCCGAAGTCGTCATAGTGCACGTCCTCGTGCGTCGACCAGGCCACCAGCGCCATCATTGTGAGCCCGGCCGCCGCCACCCACGCGCCGGCGACCAGATGGCCGGAGTGCATCCGGCCCTGCCGCCCTCGCGGGGCGGTCTCGGCGGCGAAGACGGTCGCGCCGCAGGCCAGCATCACGAGCCCGCCTATCAGCACCAGGAAGAAGATCAGGGAGACGAGGTCCGGCATGGAGGGAGCGTACGAGCGGAACGATCAATGCGACACCCCCACGGACCGGGAACGGCGACGGCCGGCCGCCGCGGGGTACGCGGGGCCGGCCGGAGGGTTCGAAGGTCAGCCGTGGGAGTCGGTGGTCGCGGCGCGCTTGATGCTCAGCTCGTCGCCGCCGATGGAGCAGGAGGGCCCGTTCGGGCCGCCGAAGCGGACGGAGTCGAAGAAGTCGCGGAAGGTGATGTAGAAGTTGCCCTTGCCGCGCGGGCCGGTGACGGCCGAGCAGCCGCCGTAGTCGGCCTCGGAGTAGAGATGGATGAGCGTGTCCGTGCGGTTCCAGTCGGACTTGGCGCGGTCGCCCATGCCCAGGGCCGCCAGGTTGGCCGTGCTCGCCTGGAGCTGGACGATGTCGCCGGTGCCGTCGAGACCGGAGAACAGGCAGTAGTTGCCCTCCTGGCAGCGGTCGTATCCCGTCGCCGCCTGCGCGGGGGACGCCACTGCGGCCAGCGCGGCCACGGCGATCGGTAACGCCAGAACGTGAAACTTCTTGCCCACCATGCCTCCATGGACGAAACTTTCCTTCGGTCCGAACATACATAGTGAGATCAACTTGCGCTAGACCGTCAGGGTGGACGTTCTTCAGCGGATAATCCGTTACGGGATGAGTTGGTAGCCTCGATGACATGACTTCGATGGCGCCCTCGCGTACCGAGCACGACCTGTCGTTCCTGCTCGACCACACCAGTCACGTGCTGCGCACCCGGATGGCGGCGGCCCTGGCCGAGCTGGGGCTGACCGCGCGCATGCACTGCGTGCTCGTGCACGCCCTGGAGGAGGAGCGCACACAGATCCAGCTCGCCGAGATCGGCGACATGGACAAGACCACGATGGTGGTCACCGTCGACGCCCTGGAGAAGGCCGGGCTGGCCGAGCGGCGGCCGTCGAGCACCGACCGGCGGGCCCGGATCATCGCCGTGACCGAGAAGGGCGCCCAGGTGGCGCGGCGCAGCCAGGAGATCGTGGACGGCGTGCACGCGGCGGCCCTCGGCTCGATCCCGGACGACGAGCGGGAGGTGCTGGTACGCGCCCTGAACCGGCTGGTCACCGGCCATCTGGAGACCCCGGCCGAGGCGCCGCAGCCGGTCCGGCGGGCCAGGGAGCGCGGCTAAGTAGTTCCGTGACATATCGTCTGTAACGGAACTATCTGCTACGGTCTCTCCTGTTGCACCCCTTGAAACAGGAGACGACCATGTCCCTCACCTCCCGGCGCACCGCCCTGGCCGTGTTGTCGACGTCCGCCTTGATGACCATCCTCGACGGCAGCATCGTCACCGTGGCCATGCCCGCCATCCAGCGCGACCTGGGGTTCTCCCCCGCCGGGCTGAGCTGGGTGGTCAACGCGTACCTGCTCGCGTTCGGCGGGCTGCTGCTGCTGGCCGGACGGCTCGGCGACCTCGTGGGCCGCCGGACGATGTTCCTGGCCGGGAACGCGGTGTTCACCGGCGCGTCCCTGATGGCCGGCGTGGCCAGCAGCGAGGGCCTGCTCATCGCCGCCCGGTTCCTGCAGGGCGTCGGCAGCGCGATGGCCTCGGCCGTCGTGCTCGGCATCCTGGTGACCTTGTTCACCGAGCCGCGCGAGCGGGGGCGGGCGATCGCGGTCTTCAGCTTCACCGGCGCGGCCGGCGCGTCGATCGGGCAGGTGCTCGGCGGCGTGCTCACCGATGCGCTGAGCTGGCACTGGATCTTCTTCATCAACCTGCCGATCGGGCTGGCGACGATCGTGCTGGCGCTGCCCGCGCTGCCCGCCGACCGGGGCCTCGGCCTCGCGCGGGGCGCCGACGTGACCGGCGCGCTGCTGGTCACCTCGGGCCTGATGCTGGGCATCTACACCGTGGTCAAGGTCGAGGAGCACGGCTGGCTCGCCGTGCACACCCTGGCGTTCGGCGCGGTGTCGCTGGCCCTGCTCGCCGGTTTCTTCCTGCACCAGGCCACCGCGCGCACGCCGCTGATGCCGCTGCGCGTGCTGCGCTCCCGCAACGTGGCCGGGGCCAACGTCGTGCAGATGCTGGCGCTGTCGGCGATGTTCGCCTTCCAGATCATCGTCGCGCTCTACATGCAGAAGGTGCTGGGGTACGGCGCCCTCGCCACCGGGCTGGCGATGCTCCCGGCGGCCGTGGCGATCGGCGGCGTGTCGCTGTTCGTGTCGGCGCGGCTGAGCGCCCGCTTCGGCGCGCCGGCCGTGCTGCTGGCCGGGCTGGTGCTGCTGCTGGCCGCGATGGCCTGGCTCACGCGGGTGCCGGTGGACGCCGACTACGTCACCGACCTGCTGCCGGTCATGGTGCTGATCGCGGGTGGCGGGCTGGCGCTGCCGGCGCTGACCACGCTCGGCATGTCGGCCGCCCGCGCGGACGACGCCGGCCTCGCCTCGGGGGTGTTCAACACCACCCAGCAGATCGGCATGGCGCTGGGCGTGGCCGTCCTGACCACGCTGGCGGCCTCCCGTACGCAGGAGCTGCGCGCCGGCGGGGCGGCCGAGGCGGCGGCGCTGACCGGCGGCTACCACCTGGCCTTCGCCACCTCGGCCGGGCTGCTGGCGGCGGCCGTCGTGGTCGCCCTGGCCGTCCTGCGCCGCCCCCGGGCCGCCGCGGCCGCCGACGCGTCGCGGATCGACCAGCCCGCCGCCCGCTGAACCCCCTTCCTCTCACCGCGAAACGGAGCCGATCATCATGACCGAGCCCTCTTACGGCCCCGGACAGGGCCCCGGCGCCCGCCCCCTCACCGAGGACGAACTCCTGCGGATCCTCGCCCGCCAGCCCTTCGGCGTGCTGGCGACGCTCAAGCGCGACGGCCGCCCGCACCTGGCCTCGATGGCCCTGCGCTGGGACGCCGCCGAGCGCGTCCTGCGCATCTCCTCCGCCGAGGGCCGCGTCAAGGTGCGCCACCTGCTCGCCGACCCGCGGGCGACGGTGCACCTGCAGGGCGACGACGTCCTGTCGTACGCCGTCGCCGAAGGACGGGCGGAGGTCTCCGAGCCGTCGCTCACGCCGGGCGACGCCACCGGACGCGAGCTGCTGGAGATGGCCGGCGGCTTCCCCGACCCGGCGGACGAGGCCGCCTTCCTGGCGGAGATGGCCAGGGGCCGCCGCCTGGTCATCAGGATCCGGGTGGACCACCTGTACGGCATCGCCCTCGACGCCGCCTGACCGGCGCCCCCGGTCGCCGGGCGTCGGACGGGCGGACACCGGACCCCAATTGTCGGGCGTCGGGCGGGTGGGCGCCGGGCCCGGGCCCCGGTTGCCGGAAGCTGGAGGTGCGGGCGAGGATGGCGCGATCGACAAGGGGAGGTCGTCTTATGCGGGTCCCGGGCCGTCCGCTCGTGGTGTTGCTGGTGGGGGCGCTGGCCGCGTGTTCCACGGCGGGGCCCGCCGCCGCTCCCGGTCCCGTCCCCGCGCCGGACACGAGCCCGGGCCCGACGACCTCGCCGACCCACGCCTCCCCCCTGCCGACCCACACCCCGCCCGTGCCGACCCACGTCCCGACCGTGCAGGCCGCGACCCGGCCGCCGGTCGTGCGGCCGGCGCGCAGCGGCTGCGACGGGGCGAGCGCCCGCGACTTCGACGGCGACGGCCGCGACGACGTCGCTCTCGGCTATCTCGGCGCCACCGGCCGGGTGCACGTCCTGTCGGCGAGCAAGGTCATCCACCTCCCCACCCCGCCGGGCAACCGGATGAAGGGCTTCGGCTGGTCGGTGACCATGGCCCACGTCAACGACGACCGCTGCGCGGACCTCGTCGTCGGCACCCGTACCCTGACCGTGGCCGGCCTGAAGGGGGCGGGCGGGGTCTACGTCCTGCACGGAGGGGCCGCCGCGCCGCCGCGCCGGCTCGTCTCGCCGCTGCCGCAGGAGGACGCGGCCTTCGGCGAGTCCGTCGCCGCCTACGGCGACCTCGTCGCGATCGGCGCGCCGCGGGAGCGGCCGGGAGGCGCGGTCTACCTGTTCAGGAAGGGCGTGTTCGTCCGGCGGATCACCCAGGAGACGCCCGGCGTGCCCGGCAGCTCCGAGGTCTCCGACCGGTTCGGCGACCGGCTCGCCCTCGGCCCGCTCGCCGGCGGCGGCGTGGGCCTCGTCATCGGCGCCCCGGAGGAGTACGCGGACGGCCCCGGCCGCCAGGACGTCGGCGACCGGGACGACTCGCCCCTCGGCGCGGTCACCGTCGTCCGCGACGTCACGGCGCGCAGACTGAGCGCGGTACGGCTGCGGCCGCCGCGCGACGACGACGGCAGGCCCTGCGCCGGCTTCGGCGACGGCCTGGTGTACGTCCCCGGCACCGGGCCGGCCGTGTTCTCGCCGCCATGCGGCCGGCTGCGCTTCTACGACCTCGACCTCAAGGTCATCCGCACCGTGACGGCCCTGCGGGAGCCCTGGGACGCCGAGCTGGCCGCCTCCGCCGACGGCCGGGTGGCGGCCCTGGGCGGCGACCACGACGACCCGGCGTTGCTGCTGCTGTCCCCGAGGGACGAGACGCGGGACCGCCGGCTCACGGGCGACTACCTCGCCGACACGGCGCACCGGGGGATCGCGTTCGGCGGGGGCCGGATCGTGGTCACGATGCAGGGGGCCGCCGACGTGGCCCTCGTCGACCCCGCCACCGGAGAGGCCGACCTCGTCAAGACCGCCACCGGAGACCTCTTCATCAAGGCCGTCGAAGGCTGAGACACGCCCGTCGTCAAGGCCGTCGAGGGCTGAGGAGGGCCGGTCGTGGGCCCTGTACACCAAACCAAGCGCTTGCTACGCTCCGCCCATGACGTCCACCGTGGTGTGGGGTACCGGCAACGTCGGCCGCGCCGCCATCAGGGCCGTGGAGGCCCATCCCGACCTCAGTCTCGCCGCCGTCGTCGTGCACTCCCCCGACAAGGCCGGCCGCGACGCCGGACAGCTCGCCGGACTCGGCCGCGACCTCGGCGTCACCGCCACGGACGACGCCGTCGCCGTCCTGGCCGCCCGCCCGAGGGCCGTCGTGTACGCCGCCTCCGGCGACCTGCGTCCCGACGACGCCCTGGCCGACGTCCTGCGGGCCGTCCGGGCCGGCGCCGTCGTCGTCACGCCGTCCCTGTACGCCCTCTACGACCACCGCGGCGCGCCGCCCGAGCTGCGGGACCAGGTGCTGGCCGCCGTCGCCGAGGGCGGCGGCTCGCTGTTCGCCTCCGGCATCGACCCCGGCTGGGGCAACGACCTGCTGCCCCTGCTGCTCAGCGGCCTCGGCTCGGTCGTGGACGCCATCCGCTGCCAGGAGATCTTCGACTACTCGGGCTACGACCGCCCGGACGCGGTCCGGTACATGGTCGGCATGGGCCAGCCCATGGACTACGAGCCGCCGATGATCGCGCCCACGGTCCCGTCCATGGTGTGGGGCGGGCAGGTACGGCTGATGGCGCGGGCCCTCGGCGTCACGCTGGAGGAGATCCGCGAGGTCGTGGAGCGGCGTGCGCTCGACCGCACGGTCACCACCGCGGGCATGGGCGACTTCGAGGCCGGCACCCAGGGCGCGGTGCGGTTCGAGGTGCAGGGCGTCGTCGAGGGCGTGCCGCGCATCGTGATCGAGCACGTCACCCGCATCCACCCCGCCTGCGCCCCCGACTGGCCGCTGCCCCCGGACGGCGGCGACGGCGCCCACCGGGTGATCGTCGAGGGCCGCCCGCGCATCGAGGTCACGATCGAGGCCACCGACGAGGGCGGCAGCCGTTCGGCGGGCGGGAACGCCACCGCGGCGGGCCGGCTGGTGAACGCCATCGACTGGCTCGCCGCCGCCCCGCCCGGCCTGTACGACGCGCTCGACGTCCCGCTGCGCCCCGCGTCCGGCCGGCTCGGAAGGAAGAACCCGTGATCGTCGACGTTCCCGGCGGCAAGGACCCGATCGCGTACGTCTGGGGCGAGCTGGTCCCCGGCATCGGGACCGCCGCCTCGAAGTTCTCCATGGCCGTCTACGCCCACACCACGCTGGGCCTGCGCGAGTTCGAGGCGGCCCGGCTGCGGATCGCGCAGATCAACGGCTGCGTCTTCTGCCTCGACTGGCGCACCGAGCGCGACGGCGTCAAGGTCGAGGACGGCTTCGCCGACGCGGTCGCGGACTGGCGCGCCACGGACGCCTTCGACGCCCGCACCCGGCTCGCCGCCGAGTACGCCGAGCGCTACGCCCTGGACCACCACGGGCTCGACGAGGAGTTCTGGTCCCGGATGACCGAGCACTACAGCCAGAACGAGATCGTGGAACTGAGCATGAGCATCGGTTCCTGGTGGGCCTTCGGCCGGCTCAACCACGTGCTGGGCCTGGACACGGCCTGCATGCTGACCGGCGGCCCGGCACCCTCCGTCAGACCGACCGAGTCCGCGTCAGACCGACCGAGCGAGGGCACGTGACATGAACACCAGCCGCCGCACCTTCATCGCCGGAACCGCCTCCCTTCTGGGCGCCGCCGCACTGCCCGGCCGCGCCGCCGCCACCGTCGCCACCGCCGCTGCCGCCGACGGGCCGATCGCCGACGGCGCCCGCGTGCCCGTCCTGGTGATCGGCACCGGGTACGGCGGCTCGGTGGCCGCCCTGCGCCTGGCCCAGGCGGGCGTCGAGGTGCACATGATCGAGATGGGCATGGCCTGGGACACGCCCGGCTCGGACGGCAAGATCTTCTGCAACACGCGCGAGCCCGACTATCGCTCGTACTGGCTGCGCACCAGGACCAAGGCGCCGCTCAACTACTTCCTCGGCTTCCCCATCGACCGGGACATCCCCCGCTACACCGGCATCCTGGACGCCGAGGAGTTCGCCGGCATCACGGTCTACCAGGGCCGCGGGGTCGGCGGCGGCTCGCTGGTCAACGGCGGCATGGCGGTCACGCCCAAGCGGGAGAACTTCGCCGCCGTGCTCCCGTCGGTCGACGCCGACGAGATGTACGGCGTCTACTACCCGCGCGCCAACTCCGGCCTCGGCGTCGGCCTGGTGGACCCGGCCTGGTTCGACACCACCGCGTGCTACCAGTACGCCCGCGTGGGCCGCAAGCACGCCCAGCGCTCCGGCTTCCCGTTCACCTTCGTCCCCGACGTGTACGACTGGGACTACATGAAGCAGGAGGCGGCCGGCACCGCCACCCAGTCGGCGCTGGCCGGCGAGATCCTCTACGGCAACAACCACGGCAAGAAGTCCCTGCAGAAGACCTACCTGGCGCGGGCCCGCGCGACCGGCAGGGTGACGATCTCGCCGCTGCACCAGGTCACCTCGGTCGCCCCGGCGGCGGGCGGCGGCTACACCGTCCGGATCGACCAGCTCGCCACCGACGGCTCGGTCACCGCCGCCAAGACCGTCACGGCCGCCCGGGTGTTCTTCGCCGCGGGCAGCGTCGGCACGAGCAAGCTGCTGGTCAGGCTGAAGGCCACCGGCGCACTGCCGGGTCTGGGCGACGAGGTCGGCAAGGGCTGGGGCGACAACGGCAACGTCATGTGCGGCCGGGCCAACCACCTGTGGGACCCGACCGGCAAGCTGCAGTCGGCCATCCCGTGCGCGGGCATCGACAACTGGACGGCCGGCGGCGCGTTCGCCGAGGTGGCGCCGCTGCCGACCGGGATCGAGACGTACGCCTCGTTCTATCTGTCGATCACCAACACCCCGCGCCGCGCGGAGTTCTCCTGGAACGCCGCGACCGGCAAGGTGGACCTGAGCTGGCAGACCGCCTGGAAGCAGACGTCCATCGACATGGCGAGAACGATCTTCGACAAGATCAACGCCAAGGAGGGGACGATCTACCGCACCGACCTGTTCGGCGTGTACAAGATCTGGGGCGACCACCTCACCTACCACCCGCTCGGCGGCGCGGTGCTGAACCGGGCCACCGACAACTACGGCCGCCTGACCGGCCACCCCGGCCTGTACGTCATCGACGGCTCGCTGATCCCCGGCAACACCACGGTGAACCCGTTCGTCACCATCACGGCGCTGGCCGAGCGGAACATCGAGAAGATCATCGCCACCGACCTTTAGCGCAGGGTTTGCCGAAACGGCAACGGAGTTCGCGCCCCGCGGCACGGGCCGCGCATGATCCTGGTGACAGGCCAGGACTCATGTGCGTGGAGGAACGATGTCGCAGCTCACCCCGGTCGCCGAGGGCGTCCACCGTCTGGTGCCCTCCCCCGCCGGCCGGGTCCATCTCGTGGAGGCGGGGCAGGGGCCGCTGGTGCTGCTGGTGCACGGCTTCCCCGAGTCCTGGTACTCCTGGCGGCACCAGCTCCCGGCGCTGGCCGCCGCCGGGTACCGGGCGGTGGCGGTGGACGTGCGCGGCTACGGCCGCTCGTCCAAGCCGGCGGACGTGGCCGCGTACCGGATGACCGAGCTGGTCGAGGACGCCGTGGCGGTGGTGCGGGCGCTGGGCGAGCGGACCGCGGTGATCGTCGGCCACGACTGGGGCTCCTCGATCGCCGCCCACAGCGCCCTGCTGCGGCCGGACGTCTTCCGCGCGGTCGCCATGCTCAGCGTGCCGTACACGCCGCGCGGCGGGCCGCGTCCCACCGAGGCGTTCGCCGCCATGGGCGGGACGGACGAGTTCTACGTCAGCTACTTCCAGACGCCCGGCCGGGCCGAGGCCGAGATCGAGCCGGACGTCCGGGGCTGGCTGGCGGGCGTGTACGCGGCCCTGTCCGCCGGGACCATGCCGGGCCCGGACGCGCCCCACCCGCTGTTCGTGGCCCCGGGCGGCAGGCTGCGCGACCGGTTCCCGGCCGGCGGCACGCTGCCCGGCTGGCTGAGCGAGGCCGACCTCGACTTCTACGCCGCCGAGTTCGAGCGCACCGGCCTGACCGGCGCGCTGAACCGCTACCGCAACATGGACCGCGACTGGGAGGACCTCGCGCCCCACGACGGCGCGCCGATCGTCCAGCCCTCGCTGTTCGTCGGCGGCGCCGAGGACGACACGACCCGGTGGCTCTCCGCCGCGATCGACGCCTTCCCCACCACCCTGCCCGGCCTGGTCTCCTCTCGACTCCTGGACGACTGCGGCCACTGGATCCAGCAGGAACGCCCCGACGAGGTCAACGCCATCCTCCTGGACTGGCTCGCCCGGCTCTGACCCGCGACGCCGCGGGCCCGCCCGCGCGAGGCGGGCCCGCGGCGCCGGTCACAACACGGCTCCCGAGCCCTCGCGGGGCCGCCGGGCGGCCTTGGGCGCGGGTGGCTGGGGGGCCGGACGGCGGTCGTACCGGGCCAGGCCGATGGCCGCGGGGCCGGCCACGAACGACGACGTCAGCGTGCCCACGACGATGCCGGTGACCAGCGCGATCGCGAAGTCACGCAGCGAGTCGCCGCCGAAGACGGCCAGCGCGACCAGCACGAACAGCGCGCCGAGCCCGGTGTTGACGGTCCGCGGCACGGTCTGCAGGATCGCCGTGTTCACCGCCTCGGCCAGCGGCGCGGTGCGGCGGGCGGCCCACAGCTCGCGCACCCGGTCGAACACCACCACCTTGTCGTTGACCGAGTAGCCGACCACGGTCAGCATCGCGGCGAGGAACACGCCGTCCACCGGCTTGCCGAGCCAGGCGAACAGCCCGATCACCACGGCCAGGTCCACCAGCAGCGCCAGCACGGTCGCCGTGCCGAACGTCCAGCGGAAGCGCACCGCCAGGTAGAGCAGCTGCGCCGCCACGGCCACGCCGAGCGCGATGACCGCGTTGCGGCGCAGCTCCTCGCCCAGCGTGGGGCCGATGAACTCGTCGCGCACCTTGCTCACCTCGCCGCCCCGCCCCTCCAGCGCGGCCTGGACCTTGGCCGGGTCGAGCTGCCCCGCGCGCACGGTCACGCCGTCGGCGGCGGCCTGCACGACCGCGCCCGGATAGCCGGCCTCGCTCACGAGCCGCCGGGCCGTGTCGGCGTCGACCGCCCTGGACGTGCCGAACTCCACGAGCCGGCCGCCGGTGAACTCGACCCCGAAGTCCAGGCCGCGGGTGAACAGCCCGGCCAGCGCCGCGACGACCAGGCCGCCCGCGACCGCCAGCCACAGCTTCCTGGCCTTCATGAGCTGGGGGTTCCGGCGGGCCAGCCACGTCCGGACCGCGCCCGGTGAGGCCAGGCCCGACAGGCGCGGCCCGATCCGGCCGATGACGGCCTGGGTGAGCACGCGGGTGATCAGCATGGCCGACACCAGCGAGGCCAGCACGCCGATCGCCAGCGTCACACCGAACCCCTTGACCGGCCCGGAGGCCAGCCCGAACAGCAGCGCGGCGGCGATGAGCGTGGTGACGTTGGAGTCGGCGATGGCGCTCCAGGCGTTCTTGAACCCCCGGTTCAGTGCCGGGGCGAGCCCGCGGGCCGGGGCCAGGCCGTACTCCTCCCTGGCGCGTTCGAAGACGAGCACGTTGGCGTCGACCGCCATGCCGATGGCCAGCACGAACCCGGCCAGGCCGGGCAGCGTGAACGTCGCGCCCATCGCGACCAGCGCGGCGTAGGAGATCAGGCCGTAGCAGGTGAGCGCGATGGCGGCGAGCAGGCCGGACAGGCGGTAGATCACGATGATGAACAGGGCGGTCAGCACCAGCCCGGCGATCGCGGCCTTGACGCTGGCCTCGATGGCGTCGGCGCCCAGCGTGGGGCCGACCGTCCGCTGCTCGACCAGGTCGAGCGGCACGGGCAGCGCGCCGCCCTTGATCAGCACGGCCAGGTCGCGGGCCTCCTCGTGGGTGAAGGACCCGGTGATCTCGGTGTTGCCGCCCGGGATGCCAGTGCCGCACGGCACGGACGGGTCGAGCTGCGGCGACGAGATGATCTTCTTGTCGAGCACGATGGCGACGCGCCGCTTCGGGTCGCCCGCCGGCTGGCAGGCGGCCGCGCCGGTCATCCGCTGCCAGGCGTCGGCGTCGCGGAAGTCGACCGTGACCGACCAGCCGGGCCCGCGCTGCGGGTCGCTGCGCTCGGTGGCGTCGCTGACGCCGTCGCCGCTGATCGCCGCCGGGCCGAGCGCGAGCGGGCTGCCGCTCTCGTCGGGCAGCGCGGTGGCGTCCCCGGCCTTGCCGGGGCCGGTGACCGGGTGGAAGGCGAGCTGGGCGGTGCGGCCGATGACCTCGGCCGCCTTGCTCGGGTCGAGCACGCCGGGCAGCTCGACGATGATCCGCTTCTCGCCGGAGCGGGCCAGGGTGGGATCGACGACCCCCAGCGCGTCCGCCCGGCGGCGGAGCACGTCGAGGGCGCGGTCGGTGGCCGAGGAGTCGGCCGTGACCGTCGGGGAGTCTCTGGCCTCGAAGACGAGCTGGGTACCGCCGCGCAGGTCGAGGCCGAGGCGTGGCGTGGCGGTGAGGGACAGGATGATCGAGGTCGCGATGACGGCGAACGCCGCCAGCGCGCGCCACATGGGCGCACGTGACATGAGGCCTCCACAGGCTCAGGTGTGCGGAAGAGGGATCTTCAGAGCACCGTGGAGGGAGGCGCGCGGGCCGCCGCCGCGCCCCTGGGCCGGTCGGCGGCGGCACGGACGGCGGGCCGCCGGACGACGGCCGACCAGACGTGCAGCGACCGGGCCGGGGCCGCGGCGGGCAGCGCCTGCCCGCCGGGCCCGGCCTGGTCGTGCCCCGCCTGCCTGACCTGCGCGAGCGGAGGCGGCGGCGGGGTGGAGCCGAGCTGGGCGACGGCGGGCGGGTCGGCCGCCGCCTGGATCGCCGTGACCTGCGTGACGGCCTGCGTGACGGCCGGGGCGGCGACCTGGGCGGCTACCTCGGCATGGCCCGTCGCGGGGAGCAGCCACGACAGGACGAGAAGCAGCGCGGCGGGCAGTCTGCTGCGCACCTCGCCTCCTTCCCGTCGTGACCGTCGCCCCTACCGTAGCCCGCCGCCGGGCCGCTCAGGGCAGGGTGCGCAGGTACGTCGGCGGCTTGCGGACCTGAGCGGCCTGCTCGAAGGCGTATCCGAGGGCGATCAGGGACGGCTCGGAGAACCGCCCGCCGAAGAACGTGACGCCGAGCGGCAGGACGTCCCTGGCGTACCCGGCCGGGACGGTGACCGCCGGGTAGCCGGAGATCGCCGAGGGCGCGGAGGAGGAGACGAAGCCGGTGAAGTCGTCGCCCTTGGTCAGGTCGGTCAGCCAGGCCGCGTGGTTGGTGGGGGCGAGCAGCGCGTCCAGGCGGCCGGCGGCCATCGCCGAGTCGATCGCGCGGCGGGCCAGCGTGGTGGCCTGGTCGCGGAGGGCGCGGTAGGCGGGGTCGTCCAGGTCGCCGGTGGTGGCCTGCGCCTGTTCGAAGACCTCCTGGCCGAAGTACCGCAGCTCGGTCCCGGCGTGCCGCCGGTTGAAGTCGATCAGCCCGGCCAGGTCGGCGGGGTGCCGTCCGGGGGTGGCGGCCAGGTAGGCGTTCAGGTCGTGCTTGAACTCGGTCAGCAGCGCCGGGAACTCGGCCTCGCCGGCCTGGTCCATGCCCTCCAGCTCGACGTCCACCACGGTCGCGCCGCGGGCCTTGAGCGTGGCGACGGTGGCGTCCAGGGCGGCGCGCACCTCCTGGTTGTCGCCCGCGACCGAGCGCCACACGCCGACGCGGGCGCCGTTCAGCGCGCCGGGACGCAGGGCCTTGAGGTAGTCGCGGTCGCCGCCCGGGACGGTCGCGGGGTCGCGCGGGTCGGGCCCCTGGATGGCCGAGAGCACGGCGGCGGCGTCGGTGAGGTTCCTGGTGATCGGCCCCGCGGTGTCCTGCCGGGCCGAGATCGGCACCACGCCGGCCCGGCTGACCAGCCCGATCGTGGGCTTGATGCCCACCACGCCGTTGATCCCGGCCGGGCAGACGATCGAGCCGTCGGTCTCGGTGCCGATGGTGACGGCGGCCAGGGTGGCGGCGGCGGCGACCGCCGAGCCGCTGCTCGACCCGCAGGGGTTGCGGTCGAGGACGTAGGGGTTGTTGGTCTGCCCGCCGATCGCGCTCCACCCGCTGGAGGACGGGCTGGAGCGGAAGTTCGCCCATTCCGACAGGTTGGCCTTGCCCAGGATCACCGCGCCGGCCGCCCGCAGCCGCTGGACGAGGAACGCCTCCGCGGCCGGCCGGGCGCCGAGCAGCGCCTGCGAGCCGGCGGTGGTGCGCAGCGGCGCGGCGGTGTCGATGTTGTCCTTGAGCAGGACCGGGACGCCTTCCAGCGGCCCGTGCGCGCCCCGGCGGCGACGCCGGTCGCTGCGCTCGGCCTCGCCCAGCGCGCCGGGGTTGGTCTGGACGACCGCGTGCAGCAGCGGGTCCACCGCGCGGATGCGGTCGAGGTAGAAGCGGGTCAGCGTCACCGCGTCGAAGCGGCCGTGGTCCATGGCGCGTTGCAGGTCGAGCACGGTGGCGCGGTCGAGGTCCAGCCCGCGCAGGACGGTGCCGGCGGACGGCGGGGCCGCCTCGCGCGCGTGCGCGGGGACGGCCGCGGTTAACCCGGCGGCGAGCGCGAGCGCCAGAGCGGCGGCCGCCCGGCGTGCGGGCTTCAGGAGAGTCATGGCTGTCGAGCGTAGCCATGATGCTTTCCCGGGAAAATATTCCAATTCGTATATATCCGCCACCCTCAGTCCGGCCCGGCCCCGCGGGCGCGGGGCCGGTCCGGCGGCGAGGCGGGGCCGCCCACGCGGTGTCGGCCCGGCGGCCGGGCGGGCCTTCCCACGCGGTCCCGGGCCGGTGGCGGGGGTCAGGGGCAGCCCGTGGCCGCGAAGGCCGTGAACTGGCTGACCTCGTTCCTGCCGAAGTTGTCGTCCGAGCCGATCACCAGCGTGCACTCACCGCTGGCCAGCCGCGGCCCCCACGACATGGCCTCCAGGTTCTGCACCGGCGGCCGGAAGTCGCCCAGGTCGTAGACCAGCCGCTTGCTCACCGGCCGGTACCCCGCGCTCAGGTCGTCCTGGCTCAGCACGTTGGTCGCGCCCGTCAGGTCGATCTCGTACAGCTTGACCTTGTAGTCGACGCCCTCGATCCAGGAGCGTTCCAGGGCCAGGTAGCGGTGGTCGTCGATGGGCAGGATCTCCGAGACCCCGCTGTCGGACTCCCCGGTGGGCGGCACCGGCGCGGCCGGGAGCGCGTCGAGCGGGTAGACGAACTGGCCGCGCGGGACGCCCCGCCGGTCCCACACGGTGAGCCGGGCGGGCGCGCCGTGCCGGACCGTGGACGGCTCGCCGTCCTCGTACCGGGGGCCCTCGGTCATCGCCGTGATCCGGCGGGCGGTGACGGCCAGGCCCTCGAAACCGGCGTTGCGCCGCGGGCCGTGCTCGGTGGTGGTCAGGCGCAGGTTGCCCGGCAGGCGCAGGTCCCCCTGGTGCCGGCCCTGGAGGTCGGCGGCGCGCACGCCGGAGGCGGCCGGCGGCAGGTCGGGGTGGCCGGCGTCGGGGCGGTCGCCCTCGTCGCCCCACAGCAGGCGACCGGACCAGCGGTCGTACCTGATGGACTCGGGGTCGGCCGAGCCGGGCTTGCCGTAGCCGGGGTAGGGGGTGCCGTCCTGCCTGGTCAGCGTGGTGACCCCGGTCAGGCTGATGCCGGTGAACGCGCCCGAGTCCCGGTCGATGTCCAGGCGGGCGGTGTAGAAGCGGGCGGGACCGTAGCGCCAGCGGTCGTCGGAGATCAGGTACCAGGCGCCGGTGCGCGGGTCGCGGTCGATGCCCGACACCCCGCCGACGGTGGTGCCGTCGAACTGCATCAGGTACGGCAGCCGCTGCTCCCCGAGATACCGGGTGATGCGGACCTCCTCCCGCGGGGCCGCCCAGGCGGGCTGGGTGACGCTCATGGCGACCGCGCACGCGACCGCGAACCCCGTGATTCTTCGCATTCCGTCCCCTGTGTCGTTCTGGTTACGTGGAGTGACCGGGGGACATGAAATCGTGCCCGCGCCCGCCGGGGCGACCGGGACACGCCGCCGCCCGCGCGTCTTTGCCTGGCGGGCCGTGGACAGGCCGGTGGCGCACGGGCCACCGTCCTGTCACTCCGGAGCACGAGACGGCGGAAACCGTCGGTGCCCGCCCGCACACTCAGCGCATGCCCGATGAGCCTCTGGAACTCGGTGAGATCACCGTCTCCGACTGGTACGCCCACAACGACAAGATGGCCGAGGTCGGCTTCCTGACCATCGCCAGGCGCCTGCCGTCGCTCGTGACGCAGGCGATGAGCATGTCCTGGCGGGCCGGCCCCCGCGACACCGTGGCCACCATCGCGCTCAACCTCCTCGGCGGCGTCTTCACCGCCTTCGGCCTGCTGGCCACCACCGGCGTGCTGAGCGCCCTGTTCAGCGAGGGCCCGACCCCCGGCCGCGTGCTGGCCGCCCTGCCGAGCCTCGTCCTGGTGGGCGTGGCCGCCGTGCTGCGCACGGCGGTGCAGGCCGGCGCGGGCTGGGCGCAGTCACGCCTGACCCCGCAGATCTCGCGCCACACCGAGGAACGCCTCTACGGCCTGACCAGCCAGGTGGAGCTGGTCGCCTACGACGACCCGGAGTTCCACGACAGCCTCGAACGCGCCAACATGCGCGGCGTCAGCGTGGCCGGCGCGGTGGTCAGCTCGGCCATCAACGTCGTCACCGCCGCCGTCGGCATCGCGGCGGCGGCCGGCGTGCTGGGCGTGCTCCATCCGGTGCTGCTGCCGCTGCTGCTGCTGACCGTGCTGCCCGACGCGTGGGCCACCGTGCGCGGCGCCCGCATGCGCTACTCGACGATGTACTCCCTCATCCCCGCCCGCCGCCGCAAGTGGATCATCGCCGAGCTGCTGGCCGACCGCGAGCCCGCCGCCGAAGTGCGCTCGTTCACCATGCGCGGCTTCCTGCTGCGCATGTACGACGCCGTCGCCAGGGCCGAGCAGGACGTGCTGCTCACCCTGGCCAGACGCCAGACCCTGGCCGGCCTGGTCGGCGAGGCCCTGGGCGGCCTCGGCACCGCCCTGGTCTACGTCGCGCTGGGCGTGCTGCTGGCCGTGGCGGCGATCCCGCTCGCGGTCGCGGGCACCGCGGTGCTGGCCATCAGGACCGGCCAGTCCTCACTGGCCAACCTCCTGTACGCCACCAACCGCCTCTACGAGGACGGCCTCTACTTCACCGACTTCCTCCAGTTCTGCGCCGACGCCGAGCGCCGCGTGCCCACAGCCCGCTCGGCGGCGGTGCCCGAGGGGTTCGAGCGCATCGTGGCCGACGACGTGACGTTCACCTACCCGGGCGCCGACCAGCCGGCGCTGCGCGGGGTGACGGTCGAGATCAAGCGCGGCGAGGTCATCGCGTTCGTGGGCGAGAACGGCTCCGGCAAGACCACCCTGGCCAAGATCCTTTCCGGCCTGTACGAGCCCGACACCGGCACCGTCTCCTGGGACGACGTCGACCTGGCCGACGTGCCCCCCGACGACCTGCGCCTGCGCACGGCCGTCATCGCCCAGGACCACACCCGCTGGCCGCTCACCGCCCGCTACAACATCACCATGGGCGCCGACAAGGGCGAGCCCGCCCTGGTCGCAGCGGCCTCGGTCGCGGGGGCCGACGAGGTGGTCGCGGGGCTGCCCCTCGGCTACCGCACGCTGCTCGACCGCCGCTTCAAGGACGGCTGCGAGCTGTCCGGCGGCCAGTGGCAGCGCATCGCGGTGGCCCGGGGGTTCTACCGCGACGCCGACCTGCTCATCTGCGACGAGCCCACGGCGGCCCTCGACGCCCGCGCCGAGCACGCCCTGTTCGAGCGCATCCGCGACCACTCCGAGGGCCGCACGGTGCTGCTCATCACCCACCGCCTGGCCAGCGTGCGCTACGCCGACCGGATCTACGTCCTCGACCACGGCAAGGTCACCGAGCAGGGCGACCATCAGGCGCTGATGGCGCTCAACGGCCTCTACGCCGACCTCTACACCCTCCAGGCCGCCGCCTACCGCTGACCCTGTCTAACGCTGTCCCTGCCGGACGCCGGACCTGCGGGGCTTGCGCTTGGCCACCGGCAGGGTGCGGCGTCCGTGGTACCGGGGCAGGGCAGCCGGCCGCACGCCGACGGGGTGGGTCTTCTCGTCGGGGAAGACCCACTTCCGCAGCGCCCAGAAGCGGAAGACCATGGCGATCACCGTGCCGACGAGCTGCGCGCTCACGAAGTCGGCGATCTCCTGGGCCGCCAGGCCCACGTCGGGGGCCTCCAGGCGGAACACGTAACGGGAGACCCACAACGGCGCCGAGCTGAGCACCAGGCCGATGCCGCTGACCAGGAAGAACAACCCCGCCTCGTGGCGGCGCTCGCGACCGCCCCTGAGCCGGAACGACCACTCGCGGTTGAGCACGTAGGACACGATCGTCGCCACGAGCACCGCGATGATCTTCGCGGTCACCGGCTTCGGTTGCAGGACGGTCAGCTTCAGCCCGTAGAACACCGCGTTGTCCACCACGAACGTCGCTCCGCCGACCACCGCGAACTTCAGCAGTTCACGGTGCCTCAGCACGAGCGCCTGCAGCGGCGCCGGTAACCTCGCGAGTACTGCTTCTGCGATTCGGAGCACTCTCGATCTTCTCATCCGTCCGGACCGCGAAGGACGACGCTCACTCCGTCGGGTTCAGGTGCAGGTGGTCGCCCACGTCGTAGGCGGGCAGCAGGTCGCGGGGGGCGGCGGGGTCGTCGTAGGAGGCGTTGCCGCCGAAGGGGTGAGGGTGGCGCCGTGCACCAGGAGGGCAACAGCCGGGCGCGCATCTGACACGGCGGCCATCCCGTTCTGACCGGGCGTTGCAAGGCGGGCCTCCCGATGGTGCACTCAAGGGCGTTGGTTCCGACCTGTGTCCAGGCCGCCAGCGGGAGCGAGGGCCGGCGGCGGACCTCGAAGGGAGAACCGTGCGACGATCACGTCCCCTACTGCTGTTCCTGCTCGCCGCCCTGCTCGCGGCCTGCGGCGGACCCGCTCCAAGCGGCCCGCGGGCGACCGGTTCCGGCGCGCCGCTGGAGAAGATCCGGATCGGCGTCATCCCGATCCCCGACAGCGCGCTGGTCTACCTCGCCCGCGACCGCGGCTACTTCGCGGCCGAGGGGTTGTCGGCCGAGCCGGTGACCGTGCAGGGCGGCGGCCCGGCGATCGACCGGATGAAGGGCGGCGCCCTGGAGTTCGGGCTGGTCAACTACGTGACGGCGTTCCTGCAGCAGCGGCGCGAGCCGGGGCGGCTGAAGCTGGTCGCCGACGCCTACCACGCCGCGCCGGGCGCGTTCCAGCTCTTCGTGGCGCCCGGCAGCCCGATCAGGAGCCCGCGCGACCTGCGGCGCTCCGGCGGCGCGAAGAAGAGCGTCGCGGTGGCCACGCTGCGCTCGGTCGGCACGCTGAGCGCCGAGACCGTGCTCGCCGCGGCCGGGGTCTCCGCGGACGACGTCGCGTTCAAGGAGATCCCCCTGCCCGACATGCCGGCCGCGCTGGCCGCGCACGCGGTGGACGTGGCGTGGATGACCGAGCCGTTCATCACCGCCTACCGCCGGCAGGGCGGCCGGTCGCTGGGCGACGCCATGGCGAACGTCCCCGCCGGGTGGCCGATCGCGGGGTGGGCCACGACCGCCTCGTACGCGGCCGCGCATCCCCGGGCGGTCGCCGGGTTCCAGCGGGCCATGGCGCACGCCCAGCTCGACGCCCGCGACCGGAACCTGGTCACCGGGGTGCTGGGCACGTACACGAAGATCCCGCGCGAGGTGCTGCCGACCATCACGCTCGGCACGTTCCCCGCCGCGCTGGAGCCCGAAGAGCTGCAGTCGGTGGTGGACACCATGGTGAGGTTCGGTTACCTGCCCGCGCCGCTGCGGGCCGAAGACATGATCGTCCGGCCGGCCTGGGAGTCGGGGAAGGGGAACCCATGAGCGAGACGCCGGAGCGGGCGCGGGTGCTGCGCCTGATCGACGACTTCATCCTGTACGCCGCCGTCCGGGCCGCGCTGCGGCTGTCAGTGTTCGACCTGCTGGCCGCCGGGCCGTGCGCCGTGCACGAGCTGGCCGACGAGATCTCCGCGGGCGGCGCAGGCCGTCCCGACGAGATGCTGCTCGGCCGCCTGCTGCGGGCGCTGGAGCACCTGCGGCTGGTCGAGCGGGACGCCCGCGGCCGCTACCTGCTCACCGGCGAGGGCGACCTGCTCACCAGCGGCCGGGACGACTCGCTGGCCCCCGCCGCGCTGATGTGGGGCGAGGAGCTGTGGCGCGACTCGGCCGACCTGCTGCACCGGACGATCACCAGGGGCGCGCCCGCCGCGCTGGAGCTGCACCAGGTGGACTCCCCCTACGCCTGGCTGGGGGCCCGGCCCGCGGCCGGCGCGCTGTTCAACGAGTTCATGGCCACCCGCAGCGTCACCGTGGCCCGCGCGCTCGCCGAGCAGGACGTGACCGGCGTGGACGTGGTCGCCGACATCGGCGGCGGCACCGGGATCGTCCTGGCCACGATCCTGGCGGCCCACCCGCGGCTGCGCGGCGTGCTGTTCGAGCTGCCCGAGGTGGCCGCCCAGGCCCGCCGTCACCTGGACGGGCGGGCGGGCATCACGGTGGCCGAGGGCGACATGTTCACCGACCCGCTGCCCCGGGCGGCCCTGTACCTGCTGGGCAACATCCTGCACAACTACCCCGACGAGCAGGCCGCCAAGCTGCTGGCGCGGCTCGCGTCCCTGATGGACGGCCGCGCCGAGCTGTGGATCGTGGACGCCGTCCTCGACGACGACCCGCACCGCTCGACGACGTCGGCGGTCGCGCTGGACATGAAGATGCTCACGCTGTTCAGCGGCGGCCAGGAACGCACGCTGACCCAGGTCGAGAGCCTGCTGGGGGCCGCGGGGCTGCACGTCGCCCGCACCGAGCCGCTGCCCCACGGGCTGCACCTGGTGGTGGCCAGGCAGCGCCCGGCTCCGGCGTGAGGCCCCGGCCGCCGCGCACTCGCGGCGGCCGTCGGCGAGACTGGCGGCCACGGGCGTCGGCCCGGGGCCGCTCGGCGATGGTGATCTTGGGCTTCCCGCCACTTCGCGGCTTCTGGAAGTATTCGATCATGGAAGAAGGGAGACGCGAAGTGGCAGAGGCCAACGCGGGCGTACGGCGATTACTTGCGGACTCTGGGGAGCCGCGCGGATGGGTGCCGCTCCGGGCGGATCTCGTCACGGCGCTGCTGGGGGTCTGGTTCGGCGTCGGACTGATGATCGACGCCTGGGCGCACACCAACCGCAGCGACCTGGAGACGTTCTTCACGCCGTGGCACGCGGCGTTCTACTCCGGGTTCGCGGCGGTGTCCGGCTGGATCATCTGGCAGGTGTTCCGCAACGTGCGGCTCGGCCGGCAGGGGGTCGCGGCCGTTCCCCAGGGTTATCTGGCCGGGCTGGTCGCCATCCCGGCGTTCGCGCTGTTCGGGCTGGCCGACATGACCTGGCACACCGTGCTCGGCATCGAGACCAGCGTCGACATCCTGTTCAGCCCGTCGCACCTGGGGCTGATCGTGACCATGCTGCTCATCATCACCACGCCGCTTCGCTCGGCCTGGAACGCCCCCGACGTCGGCGTCCGGCCCTCGCTCGGGCGGCTGTTCCCGGCGCTGGCCGGGCTCGCGTTCGCGGCCACGCTGGTGTCGCTGTTCCTGTCGTACGGCGACGCCCTGCAGTACCGGTCCGCGCGCGTCGTCGAGGCGTTCTCCAGCGTGGACGGGCCGGGCGCCGAGCATCTGGCCACCTCCATGGTCATCAGCAACGTCGTCCTGCTGGCCCCGGTGCTGCTGGTGGCCCGGCGCTGGAACCTGCCGTTCGGCGCGGTGACCGTCATGTACACGATCGCCGTCCTGATGCCCGGCGCGCAGACGGCGTTCGAGAACGCGCCGACCCTGCTCACGTTCGTCGCCGCGGGCCTGGCGAGCGACGTGCTGATCCGCCTGCTGCGCCCGTCCGGCGCGCGGCGGGGGGCCTACTGGGCCTTCGCCGGGCTGTCGGCCTTCGTCACCTGGTCGCTCTACATCGGGATCGCCTCGGCGGCCGGAGGCGGGCTGCCCGCGGTGCCCGAGCTGTGGACCGGCGCGCCGGTGGTGGCCGGGCTGATCGGCCTGGCGCTCGGGGCGCTGTTCCTGCCGAACGCGCTCCCCGCGGACGCGGCCGACGCCGGACGGGCATGATCCGGCCGCTCCGGGTCCTGTGTCTCGTCGCCGTACTCCTGCTCGCGGGCGCCGCCCCGGCCGCGGCCCACAACGTCACGGCCGGGGCGGACCTGCGCTTCGCCCAGACCATCGCCGGCGCCGAGCTCACGGTCGTGATCAAGGGCACGTCGCGGGTGCCGGGGCCGCTGCAGATCGGCGTGATCGCCTACGAGCCGGCGACCGCGCCGCCGATCGGCCTGGAGGTGCGCTCGGTCGAGGACGGCCACAAGGCGACGGCCACCGCGCAGCCGTCCGCGACCCCCCGGTACGTCAGGATCACGGTCGAGCGCACCGGGCCGCACGAGCTCAGGCTGACGGCGGGGGGCGAGGTCGCCGTGCTGCCGTTCCGCGTCCTGGTGGACCGCGGCTCCGCCGGCGAGTTCCTGATCTACGGCGGCCTGCTGGTGGCCGGGCTGCTGCTGGTGGGCGGCCTGCTCACCGGGGCGCTGTCGCGCAGGACCCCGGCGATGCTGCTGGCCGGCGGCGCGGCGGCCGCGGTGACGGTGGCCGCGATGGTCGTCGTGTTCGAGCCCTCGTTGCCGCCCCCGCCGCCGGACGGCGCCGCCCCGGCGGTGAACACGACGGCCCTCGGACGGCCCTTCGCGCGGGGACGGGTGACGACCGTCCCGGCGCGTCCGGCGGCCGGCGAGGAGTTCACGCTGCGCCTGGACCTCACCGACGGCTCGACCGGCCATCCGGTGGACGACCTCGTCCTGCACCACGAGGCGCTCGCCCACCTGGTGGTCACCAGCGAGGACGGCGCCTACTTCCGGCACCTGCACCCGCTGCGCACCGCGCCCGGACGGCTGGAGGTCCGGCTGCGCGCCGACCGGCCGGGCCGGTTCCTGGCCTACGCGGAGCTGGAACGCGAGGACTCCGGCGGCCAGCTGCTCGACGGCGAGTTCCGGGTCGCCGGGCCCGCGGTGGCCGCTCCGCCGCCGGTCCCGCCGGGGACGGGGGGCACGCCGGTGGTGCGGCCGTCCGTGCCGGTCGCGGGGCGTCCGGCGGCGATCGAGGTGGGTCTCGGGGTCACGCCGCGGCAGTGGCTGGGCATGTCGGGGCACCTGATCGTGCGCAGCCAGGACGGCGCGTTCCTCGGCCACGTGCACGAGATGGGCGCCCCCGCGCCCCGGCTGCGCTTCACGTTCAGCTTCCCTGCGCCGGGCCGCTACCTGGCCTGGGCGCAGTACGCGGCCGCCGGCCGGATCGTGACCGTGCCCTTCACCGTCGAGGTCGCGGAGGCTCCCGGATGAGGCGGATCCTGGCCGTCGCCGCGCTGCTGGCCGCGGCCCTGGCGGTGTTCCTGTACGTGCGCGGCTCGGCGCCCGGCCCGCTCACCCTCACCAGCACCGGCGAACGGTACGCCGTCACCGTCGTGGTCCCGAGGCCGACGACGGGCCGCGTCACGGCCGAGGTGCGGGTGACCTCCGGCGACCCGCACACGGTGGCGCTGTCCACGGTGATGCCCGGCATGGGCCACGCCACCCCGGAGATCGTCGCCGACCCGCGGCAGCCGGGCCGTTACGTGGCCGAGGGCGAGTTGTTCCCGATGGCCGGGGTGTGGGAGCTGTCGGTCCGGCTGAGCGGCGCGGCGGGAGAGGAGGTGCTGGTGGTGAAGGCGCCGATCACGGGATAGGGAGCCGCTCTTGACGTATGAAATGAACGATCTTTTAATTCGTCCATGGGACGTATCGCCGGCGTCACCGCCGCCGAGACGCGGGAACGCCTGCTGCGCGCCGCCGCGGACGTCTTCGCCAGGCGCGGCTACGACGGCACCCGCGTCGCCGACATCGCCGCCGCCGCGGGGGTGAGCAACGGCGCCCTGTACGCCCACTTCGGCTCCAAGGCCGGCCTGCTCGTGGCCGCGCTGGGCGCGCACGGGCGGCGGCTGATGGACGGCCTGTTCGCCGACGACCCCGACCGGCCGGTCGCCGACCTGCTCGTCGCCGCCGGCCGCCGGCTCCCCCGCCCCCTGGACGCCGGCGGCGACCTCGTCGTCGAGGCGCTGGCCGCCGCCCGCCGCGACGAGGACGTGGCCCTGCCCATGCGGGACTACGTCGGCGAGCGCGTCCACCGGCTGGCCGGCCTGGTCCGCGCCGGCCAGGACGGCGGCGAGCTGGACGACGCGCTGTCACCGGAGGCGGTCGCCCATTTCTGCCTCCTGCTCGCGATGGGCAGCGCGCTCATCGCCCCCGACCCCCACCAGGTGGACGAGGAGGAGTGGGCCAGGCTGCTCATCCGCGTCGTCGCCGCCCTCTCCCCCGCCCCACCGCACGAAGGAACGCCGTGAGAGTACAGATCGACCCCGAGCGCTGCCAGGGACATGGCCGCTGCTACGACCTCGCCCCCGACCTGTTCGGCGAGGACGACGAAGGTTACGGAACGGTCCTCGGCGACGGCGAGGTGCCGCCCGGTCAGGAGCGCACGGCGCGGCTGGCCGTCTCCAACTGCCCGGAGCGGGCGATCGACCTGCTCGGGGAGGCGTGACATGAGCGTGGACGAGCGCTTCGTCAAGAACTTCGGCGAGCCGGGCGACGGCGAGGAGCTCGGCACCCGCAGCGAGATCGTCACCGGCCCGGTCTCGGACTGGGCCACCGACTTCTCCCACCTGGAGCCGGAATGGGCCGCCGACCCGTACCCGATCCAGGACGACCTGCGGCGGCGCTGCCCGATCGCGCACACCGACCGGTTCGGCGGCGGCTGGCTGCCCACCCGCTACGAGGACGTCGCGGCCGTCGCCTACGACACCGAGCGGTTCTCCTCACGCTCGATCATCATGAGCAACTTCCGGCCGCCGCGGGAGAGCGCGCCGGTGGGCGGCACGCCGCCGATCTCGTCCGACCCGCCCTTCCACCACGACGCCCGCAAGCTGCTGCTGCCCGCGTTCACCAAGACGGCGGTCGCCAGGCGGGAGGAGTCGACGCGGGCGCTGTGCCACGAGCTGATCGACGCCCTGGAGGGCCAGGACGTCGTGGACGCCGCCCGCGACTACGCCCAGCACATCCCGATGCGGGTGATCGCCGACATGCTGGGCTTCCCGCCCGAGGACGGCCCGCGCTTCCGCGAGTTCATCGAGAACGCCCTGGAAGGCGTCAACCTGCCGCCCGAGCAGCGGACCGCCAACATGGGACGGCTCTTCGACTACCTGCTGGACCAGATCCGCGACCACGTGCAGCACCCGCGCGACGACCTCACGACGTACCTCGTCGAGGCCGAGCTGTACGGCCACAAGCTGGAGGCCGGGCACGTGGCGGGCACGATCGCCCTGCTGCTGATCGCCGGTATCGACACCACCTGGAGTGCGATCGGCGCGTCCCTGTGGCACCTGGCCAGGACCCCCGCA
>NZ_JBSGCE010000077.1:0-38787 GCF_053601695.1 Nonomuraea sp. NPDC004702 | reverse complement strand
AGCGTCGGGCCGAGACCGCCGTGCGCAGCGAGGGCCGCTTCAACAAGCTCGACAACCAGATGGAGTCGATCGACGAGCGGCTGGTCGAGGCGGAGCGCGGACGGCCGCGCGGCCCTTTCCAGACGTTCCCTACAGGTACTGGCCGGTGTTGGCGACCGTGTCGATCGAACGGCCGGCCTCGGTGCCCTGCTTGCCGGAGACCAGCGTGCGGATGTAGACGATCCGCTCGCCCTTCTTGCCGGAGATGCGGGCCCAGTCGTCGGGGTTGGTGGTGTTGGGCAGGTCTTCGTTCTCGGAGAACTCGTCGACGCAGGCGGTGAGCAGGTGTTGCACCCGCAGGCCCTTCTGGCCGCTCTCCAGGAACTGCTTGATGGCCATCTTCTTGCCCCGGTCGACGATGTTCTGGATCATCGCGCCGGAGTTGAAGTCCTTGAAGTAGAGGACTTCCTTGTCACCGTTGGCGTAGGTCACCTCGAGGAAGCGGTTCTCCTCGCTCTCGGTGTACATGCGCTCCACCACACTCTGGATCATGCCGTGGATGGTCGCCTCGCGAGAGTCGCCGTGCTCGGACAGATCGTCGGGGTGCAGGGGAAGCTCGGCCAGCAGGTACTTGGAGAAGATGTCCTTGGCCGCCTCGGCGTCGGGCCGCTCGATCTTGATCTTCACGTCCAGGCGGCCCGGCCGCAGGATCGCGGGGTCGATCATGTCCTCGCGGTTGGAGGCGCCGATCACGATGACGTTCTCCAGGCCCTCGACGCCGTCGATCTCCGACAGCAGCTGAGGGACGATGGTGTTCTCCACGTCGGACGAGACGCCGGAGCCTCGGGTGCGGAAGATCGAGTCCATCTCGTCGAAGAACACGATCACCGGGGTGCCCTCGGAGGCCTTCTCACGAGCCCGCTGGAAGACCAGGCGGATGTGCCGCTCGGTCTCGCCGACGTACTTGTTGAGCAGCTCCGGGCCCTTGATGTTGAGGAAGAAGCTCTTGCCGGACTGGCCGGTCTTCTCCGCGACCTGCTTGGCCAGGGAGTTGGCGACCGCCTTGGCGATGAGCGTCTTGCCGCAGCCGGGCGGGCCGTAGAGCAGCACGCCCTTCGGGGGACGGAGTTTGTGCTCGCGGAACAGGTCGGCGTGCAGGTAGGGCAGCTCGATGGCGTCCCTGATCTGCTCGATCTGCCGCATGAGCCCGCCGATCTCCTCGTAGGAGATGTCGGGGACCTCCTCGAGCACGAGCTCTTCGACTTCGGACTTGGGTATGCGCTCGTAGACGTAGCCGGAGCGGGGTTCGAGCAGGAGCGAGTCACCGGCCCTGATGGGCTGGCCGACCAGCGAGTCGGCCAGTCGCACGACGCGCTCCTCGTCGGCGTGCGAGATGACCAGGGCCCGCTTGCCCTCGTCCAGCAGTTCCTTGAGCATGACGATCTCGCCGACCTCTTCGTAGCCGAGCGCCTCGACCACGTTGAGTGCTTCGTTGAGCATGACCTCCTGGCCACGCCTCAGCGAGTCGACGTCGACGGCGGGGCTGACGTTCACCCGGAGCTTGCGCCCCCCGGTGAACACCTCGATCGTGCCGTCTTCTCGGGCTTCAAGGAAGGTGCCGAAGCCGGACGGCGGCTGCGCCAGCCGGTCGACCTCCTCCTTGAGAGCGACGATCTGGTCCCGGGCCTCCTTGAGTGTGGCCACCAGGCGCTCGTTCTGGCCTGTCACGGCCGCGAGATTCGCCTGTGCCTCATGGAGACGTTCTTCGAGGACTCTGGCCTGACGGGGTGACTCGGCCAGCTTCCGCCTCAGCGCGGTGATCTCCTCCTGGAGGAAGGAGACCTGTGTTGAAAGATCAGCGACCTCCCGTTCGCGCTGCGCGGCTCGAGCCTCAGCATCATCGCGAGCTGCCACGCCCCGTCACCTCCTTCCCAGTCGAGGGCGACTACTAAGGACCTTACCTATCTCGGGCCCCTCCGTAACCTGGCCGGGCAGTGTTCGTCGAGTGACATGCAGTATTCGGTGAATAATCCCCAATGGTGCGTTTAATACTCCCAGCATATGAACACGGCGATCTGTTCCCGTGTCACGCACCAACGCACCCTCGTGGCCAAATTGTCATAGTTCCTCGGTGGTTCCCTTCGGTCGGCGGCGTCGCGGTGGCGGCGTCACTCCGTCTGCCATGCGACGGGCGCTGACGAGGAAGCCGGTGTGGCCGATCATCCGATGATCGGGACGAACCGCGAGCCCTTCGACATGCCAGTCGCGAACCAGGGTCTCCCACGCATGAGGCTCGGTGAAACACCCGTGATCGCGAATGGCCTCCACGGTCTTGGACATCTGGGTGGTGGTGGCGACATAGCAGCAGATGACGCCGCCCGGCGTGAGGGCCTTGGCGGCGGCGTCGACGCACTCCCAGGGGGCCAGCATGTCGAGGATGACGCGGTCGACGTCGGCCTCGTCGATCGAGGAGACCAGGTCGCCGACGACCAGGCGCCAGTTGTCCTCCATCGGGTCGCCGAAGAACTTCTCCACGTTCTTGCGGGCCACCTCGGAGAACTCCTCGCGGCGCTCGTAGGAGGTGACGTGGCCCTCGGGGCCGACGGCGCGCAGCAGGAAGCAGGTCAGGGCGCCGGAGCCGACGCCGGCCTCGATCACCCGGGCGCCGGGGAAGACGTCGGCCATGCCGACGATCATCGAGGCGTCCTTGGGGTAGATGACGGCCGCGCCGCGCGGCATCGCCAGCGTGTAGTCCTGGAGCAGGTGGCGGAAGGCGAGGTAGGCGGTGCCGCCGGAGGACCGCACGACGGAGCCTTCAGGCTGCCCGATCAGCTCGCTGTGCGGGATGGCGCCCTTGTGCGTGTGAAAGACGCCGTCCTGCTTGAGCGTGATCGTGTGGCGCTTGTTCTTGGGGTCGGTGAGCTGCACCTGATCCCCTGCCTGGAACGGCCCATGCCTGCGGAAACCCATGTCGGCAAGGTTATATGGGTTTCTCACGCCTCCGGACGCACGGTATCTATGGGGGATGCTCCCGCGCGACGTGATCTCCACCGGCCCCCTGATCCTGCGAATGCCCGCCGAGCCCGACGCCGAGGCGATCGCGCGCATGATGGACGATCCCGTCACCGCCCGGCATCTGCCGCTGGTGCCGTCGCCGTACCGGATCGAGGACGCCCGCGCCTACCTGAAGTACGCCGAGGACAAGTGGGCGTCGGGCGGCGCGGAGTGGGCCGTCACCGAGGACGGCCGTTACTGCGGCGCGATCGGGGTGCAGCCGCCCGACCGCTGGGGCACGGTCGAGATCGGCTACGTGGTCGCGCCGTGGGCGCGCGGCAGGGGCGTGGCCGCCCGGGCCGCCAGAGCGGTGTCCGACTGGCTCACCGACCAGGGTGTGCACCGGGTGGAGCTGCAGGCCGAGGTGGAGAACGTGGCCAGCCTCAGGGTGGCGCTCAGGGCCGGGTTCCGCGAGGAGGGCCGGCGGCGCAAGGCCAAGCGGCTGCGCGACGGGCGGTGGGCCGACCTGGTGTCCTTCGCCCGGATCGCCGGTGAGCCGGCGGCGGCCGAGGAGCCGTACCTGCCCTTCTTCGACGGCGGCGAGCTGACCGACGGCGTGGTGCGGCTCGTGCCGCTCTCGGTCGAGGACGCCCCGGAGTACCACCGGATGATGTGCGACCCGAGCGTGACCGCCTACTCCCTGACCCCGCCCGCCTCCCTGGAGGAGGACGAGCAGCGCTGCCGCTGCACCGGCTACTGGTGGGTCACCGGGCAGCGGATCGAACTGGCGGTCAGGGACGCCGCCACCGGCGCGTTCGCCGGGCACCTCCAGCTCATGCAGGTCCTCCCCGTGCTCGGGCAGGCCATGATCGGCTACTCGCTGGTGCCGGACTTCCGCGGCAGGGGGTTCATGACCCGCGCGGTGCGGCTGCTGGTCGACTGGGCGTTCGCGCGCACGGCCCTGCACCGGGTGGTGGCGGGCACCGACGTGGTGAACGCGGCCTCGCACGCGGTGCTGGAACGTGCCGGTTTCAGCAGGGAGAGCCTGCACCGGGAGCTGTTCCCGAAGCCGGACGGCACGCGGGCGGACGACGTGGAGTGGGTGCGGCTGCGCTCGTCGTGAACGGCTCGACCGGCTCTGCCTGCGAAATGCGGAAAAATCGCAATTTCCTGTTGAGGGGTAGTCAAGAGCCGCGTCGAGGGTGATACTCCGGGCACCGTTCGGAGTTTCGCGTGATCGGGCCGCGCGATCTCTTCCCCCCTCCACCCGAGGGAATCACCGCGATGCCAAACAACCGTGTCGATATCGCCATGCGTGAACTCATCACCGCGTTCTCCTGCCTGGAGGTCGCCGACGTGATCGATCGGCTCGCGCGCGCCGCGGCGGCCGTGGCGGGCACCGCGTACGCGGGGTTCGTGCACGTGGACGTGCTGCGGCGGGACGCCCGTCCGCTGCACGTCCACGCGCCGCCGGGAGACCCGCTGCGGGTGCGGCGCTGGTTGTCGGGGTCCGGGGTGCTGAAGGAGCTGGCCGCCGCGGAGGGGTCGCTCCGGCTGGCGCGGGACGAGACGATGGGCGAGCCCGGGTTCCTGGCCGTGCCGGTGCCGGCGCAGGTGCGCGACCACACGTTCGTGTGGGTGGCGGGACGGGGGTTCCAGGAGGGGGACGAACACCTGCTGAGCCGGTACGCGACGGCGGCGGGACGCGCGGTGGAGGGGGCCCGCGGCCTGGAGGCGGCCGTGCGCCTGCTGCGCGGCGTACGCACCTTCCGCCCCACCTGACCCCCAGCCCCAGCTACCTTCCCGGACCGCCCGCCCCTTCGGGCATGGGCCGCCCCTTCCGAACCCCCACCCCCTCGAAACACCTGCGCCTTCGGGCCCGCATGCCCCTTCAGGGTGCTGCCCCTTCGGGCCTGCTGCCCTTCGGGACGGGCTGCACGTTCGGGACACCCACCCTCTCGGAACGGCTGCACCTTCGGCCCTGCCACCCCTTCAGGGCGACCTGCACCTTCGGAACGCCCGCCCCTCGAAAAGGCTGCACCCTCCGAACTTCCGCCTCCTCGGAACACTGCACCCTCCGAACTTCCGCCCCCTCGAAACAGCTGTCCCATGGGCACGGCTGCCCCTTTGGGACGGTCCGGATCCCTTCTTCGGAAAGGGGCACGAGCCCGGTCCTGACTTTTCCCGAAATATCGCCCAGCGCCCACGAAATACCCTTACCCACCCCCTCCCCCGACCCTGGCAATTCCCATTCAGCCATTTGCCACCGAACATTCCTGACGCATTTCCTCAAGGGTTTCCGGAAACACGAGCGCCCGCACCCCAGGAAAGAGGTGCGGGCGGACAGGTGCCGGGATCAGCCCCGGTGGGCCTCGAAGCGGAGGGTGCGGGAGACGCCCACGCGGACCGTCGTGCCGGGCGCGATGGTGACCGGCTCGTTGGGCGGGATGTCGTAGAAGTTGGGGTCGCCGGGCGGCTGGATCTGGGTGCCGTTGACCGAGCCCAGGTCGACCAGGTTGACGTCCCAGCCGTCGAGGGCCACCCGTAGGTGGCGGCGCGAGACCGAGCCGTCGGGGCTGGTGACCTTGGCGGGCCGGGCCGAGCCGCCCGCCACCTCGGGCGCGCGCTCGGGGTCACGGCCCAGCAGGTAGTCGCTCTCCAGCGGCAGCGCCGTGCCGTCGTCGAGGATGAGCACCCCGAGCGAGGGCCGCGGCCCCTTGTACGGCACCAGCGTCCGCTGCACCAGGGCGATGCCGCAGACGGCGCAGTAGGGCACCCTCGGGTCGTTGAAGTGGTCGTTCTTGCAGTCGACCCCGTAGACCAGCGGGCGGTCGCCGTGGTCGCCCTGCTGCTCCTGCGGCGGCGGCCCCGGGTGGTCGAAGTGCTCCGGCGGGCCGAGCACGGGCGGGGCCGGCTGGTCGAAGTGATCGGGCGGGCCCATGTGCTGCTGCGGCTGGTCGGCCATGCCGTTGCCGGACGGCGGCAGCTCGTCGTAGGACGGGAACTGCTGCTGGGGCTCGGGCTGGGGCTGCTCCTGCACGGGCAGGAAGGGAGGCTGGTCCTGGGGCGGGAGGTAGGGCGGCTGCTCGTGCCCGAACGGGGCCTGCTCCTGGCCGAAGGGCGGCTGCTCGTGCCCGAACGGCGGCTGGTCCAGCGACGGCGGACCGGAGTGGGGACCGGGCTGGGGGCCCGGGTGCGGGACGCCGGCCTGCGCGCCCGAGGGCGGACCCTGGACGATCGGCGGCTGGTCGGCCAGCGGATAGGGAGGCCGCTCGACGGGCCGCTCCACCGGCCGCTCGGGCGGCGGCGCCAGGTCGGGCTCCATGTGCAGGGCCGTGTTGGGCATCTCGCTGGTGAGCGGCCTGGACCGGTCGGCCGCCTGCCCCTGGGGACGGACGTGCGACGGCTGGTCGGTGAGGTCGCCGATCAGGCCGCCGCCATGGACGACGCCGCCCTCGAAGCCGACCGCGGGATGCGCACTGCCGGCGCCGGGCAGGGTGAGCTCGACGCGCTCGACCGGGCCGCTGATCAGCCGGTCGGCCCAGGTGAGGGAGTCGCTGCCGGCCAGGCGCGTCTCGCCGCCGGAGGTGCTGACCGAGGCCGAGGCCGAGCCGCTGACCAGCACGGCCACGCCGCCGTCGACGGGACCGGCGACCGCGCACGTGGCCGGGTCGCCCGCCATGTTGGCGGCCAGCACCTGCGCCGCGCGGCGGGCCAGCGCCCGGCCGTCGCCGCCTGAGGCCGCGGTCTCGCGCAGCGCCTCGATCAGGCCGTCGGCGGCCGCCTCGCCCGCGTCGCACACCAGCAGCAGGCCGCCGATGTAGGCGACCAGCCCGTCGCCGGGAAGGGGACGCACCACTCCGAAGCCCTGGCCGCTCATGCGCCCTCCCTCATGACGACCGTGCTGCGCTCATCGGTGCCCTCGCTGCGCTCGGTCACTCAACTCTCCTCCCGGAAGCCGGCGGTATTACGGCACCCGCACTGCCGTGCCGGCCACCAGCCATACGCATACCCAGACGACGACGCCGTGTCGCGGCCCAGGCGTCTCGATTCGGTGAACCGGTGGACCACGACCAACCCGTCAACTGTGCAAGTTCGGCCAAACAGAAGACTATCGGCCTGCCGTCCTGGCATCGAAATCGCCGGGCTACGGGAAGTGGCCGGACAAGACCTTAGCCGCAAACGCGCCGGGCATGTCAGACCCCGGTGAAGACGCGGTTGACGTCGGCGGTGGCGAGCACGCCGTAGATGTCGCCGCCGTGCTCCACCAGCAGGTACTCACCCGCGGGGGCCGAGCGCATGGCGTCGATGAGCGGCTCGCCGGTCAGGTCGGCGGCCAGCACCATGGTCGGTTCGAGCGCCTTGGCCAGCGAGCCCACGTCGACCCAGGGGCGCCGGTGCTCGGGGGTGGCCTGGACGGCGGCCTCGTTGACGATGGCGACCGGCCGTCCGTCGTGGTCGACCACCACCAGGGCGCCCGCCCGCTGCTCGGCGGCCTGCCGCAGCGCCTCGGCCAGCGGCGTCTCGGCCGCCACCGGGATCGCCCTGCGGGCCAGCGCGCGCGCGTTGACCTGCGGGATGCGGGCGCGGATGCGCGCCACGCGCAGCGACTGGGTGGCGCCCATCCAGATGAAGGAGGCCAGCACCACCGGCCACAGCAGCTCGACCGGGTCGAACTCCTGCCCGCTCGTCATCGACGTCGCGAACGGCAGGACGACCAGCAGCACGGCCAGCACGCGCCCGCCCCAGGCGGCCACGACCGTGCCGGAGCCGGGGTTCCTGGTCAGCTTCCACACGCCCGCGCGCAGCATCCGGCCGCCGTCGAGCGGCAGGCCGGGCAGCAGGTTGAACACGCCGACGATGAGGTTGGCCACCCACAGCTGCCAGATGAGCACCTCGGCGATGCCGCCGTCGTTGATCACGTAGGTGTCGGCGAGCAGGCCGAGCCCGGCCAGGCCCAGCGACAGGGCCGGCCCGGCGGCGGCGACCAGGAACTCCTTGCCCGGCGTCGGCGGCTCCTTCTCGATCTCCGACACGCCGCCGAGGAAGTAGAGGGTGATCCGGCGCACCGGCAGGCCGAACATCTTGGCCAGCACGCTGTGGGCCAGCTCGTGCAGCAGCACCGAGACGTAGAGCAGCACGGCGAAGACGAAGGCCACCGCGTAGGCGACGGTGCTGTCCAGCTCGGGCAGCATGTCGCGCATGCGGGGGCCGAACATGACGGTGATGAAGGCAGCGACGATGAACCACGTCCAGGAGACGTACACCGGGATGCCGAAGGGCCGCCCCATCCGAAGGCCGGGGAACTCCTGACGCGGGCTCTGCTCGCTCACCGCACTCCTCGTACGTCCATTACGTGCTGTTGCTGCCTCGATGCTACGCGCCAGATCACGTGATCCTCGTCCCGGCGAGGGTTATTCTGTCGGGCTCTTGACCTAGAGTGCGGTGCATGACGTTGACCGAACCGGTGATCATCGGAGCTCTCTCCCCGTCCCGGGCAGGCGATTTCATGACCTGTCCCCTGCTCTACCGGTTCCGGGTCATCGACCAGCTGCCCGAGAAACCCTCCCCCGCGGCCGTGCGCGGCACCGTGGTGCACGCCGTCCTGGAGCGGCTCTACGACCTGCCGGCGCCGCGCCGGTCGGTGCAGGCGGCGCTGGAGCTGCTGGAGCCCCAGTGGCAGCGGCTGCTGCAGGAGGACGAGCAGTACGCGCGGATGTTCGCCGACGACGCCGAGCAGGCCGAGTGGCTGGCGCAGGCGCGGGCGATGCTGGAGCGCTACTTCACGCTGGAGGACCCGACCCGGCTGGAGCCCGCCGAGCGCGAGCTCTACGTGCAGGCGGTGCTCGACGGCGGCCTGATGCTGCGGGGCTACGTCGACCGCCTCGACGTGGCGCCCACCGGCGAGGTCCGGGTGGTCGACTACAAGACGGGCAGCGCGCCCGGCCCCGACTTCGAGGCCAAGGCGCTGTTCCAGATGAAGTTCTACGCGCTGGTGCTGTGGCGGCTGCGCGGGCAGGTGCCCCGGCTGCTGCAGCTGGTCTACCTGGGCGGGCGCGGCGAGGTGCTGCGTTACGCCCCCGACGAGGCCGACCTGCTGGCCACCGAGCGCAAGGTGATGGCGCTGTGGACGGCGATCGAGCGGGCGCTGGAGACCGGCGAGTGGCGGGCGCGCCGCAGCCGGCTGTGCGACTGGTGCGACCATCAGGCGCTGTGCCCGGAGTTCGGCGGCACCCCGCCGCCGGTGCCCGACCGCCAGCCCGGCGACACGGTGCGCAGCAACCGGCGCGCGGCCACCGACGAGCTGTAGCCCTGGGCCCGTAGCCCTCCCGCAGGCCGCCCCTTATCCTCCGAAGGGAGGAGTTCAAGGCTCTCACCTGGGCCTACAGTGAAGCGGTGCGGATCGACCGACCCCTGTTCCACGACACGGTCCTGGCCGTGGTGGTGGCCGCGGCCTCGGTGACGCTCTTCCTCCTCTACGGGCCCGAGCGCCTGGAGCCGGCGGAGCTGACGACGGTGAGCATGCGCGCGCCCGACGGGCTCGGGGCGGCGCTGCTGGTGCTGGCCGCCGCGCCCATCGCGGTGCGCAGGCGCTGGCCGCTGGCGGCGCTGTGCGCCGGCCTGATCCCCGAGACGGCGCTGACCGCGCTGGGTTACGGCACCGGCGCGTCGGGGGTGTCCAGCCTGGTGCTGGTGTACTCGGTGGCCTCCAACCGGGGGCTGGCGGTGGCGCTGGGCGGGCTGCTGGTCTCGCTGCTGACGTACGCGGTGGGGGCTGTCGCCGGGCCGGTCACGCCGCCGGGCGCGAGCGGGCACGTGGTGGCGGTGCTGGTGCTGCTGGCGGTCTGGGGGGCGGGCAGGAGCCTGCGGCTACGGCGGGCGTACCTGGAGGAGCTGCGCGACCGGGCGGCCCGGCTGGAGCGGGCCCACGCGGCCGACACGCGGGCCGCGCGGGCCGAGGAGCGCTCGCGCATCGCCCGTGAGCTGCACGACGTGGTGGCCCACCACGTGAGCGTGATGACGGTGCAGGCGGCCGCGGCGCGGCGGGTGCTGGCCGCCGATCCCGACCTGGCGCGGGAGGCGCTGTCGGCGATCGAGAACACCGGGCGGCTGGCCATGTCCGAGATGCGCAACATCGTGGGCGTGCTGCGTACCGACGCGCGGGCCGAGCTGGGGCCGCAGCCGGGCGTGGGCGACCTGCCGGGGCTGGTGGAGCAGATGCGCGAGGCGGGGCTGCCCACGCGGCTGCGTGTGGAGGGCGAGCCGCGGCCGCTGCCCGCGGGGGTCGACCTGGCCGCCTACCGGCTGGTCCAGGAGGGGCTGACGAACAGCCTGCGGCACGCGGGGGCCGGGGCCGAGGCGGTGGTCACCGTCTCGCACGCCCCCTCGGGCCTTGACGTACGCGTCGAGGACGACGGCAGGGGCACCGCGCCGGCGGCCGACCGGACGGGCCACGGCCTGGTCGGCATTCGCGAGCGGGTCGCACTCTATGGTGGAATTCTGAACATCGGTCCGCGACCGGGGGGCGGTTTCGAGGTGCGGGCGAGGTTCCCGTTGAAGGACGGCCAATGACGATCAGAGTGCTGCTGGTGGACGACCAGCCGCTGCTGCGCACGGGATTTCGCCTGATCTTGGAGGCCGAGTCCGACATCACGGTGGTCGGCCAGGCCGGCGACGGCAAGGACGCGATGGAGCAGACCAGGGCGTTGCTGCCCGACGTGGTGCTCATGGACATCCGCATGCCGGGCGTCGACGGCATCGAGGCGACCCGCCGGATCGTGCGGGAGGCCGCGCCCACGGCGCACGTGCCGAAGGTGCTGGTGCTGACCACGTTCGACCTCGACGAGTACATCGTGGAGGCGCTGCGGTCGGGGGCGTCGGGCTTCCTGCTGAAGGACGTGCCGCCCGACGAGCTGGTGCAGGCGATCCGGGTGGTGGCGGCGGGCGACGCGATCGTGGCGCCGAGCGTGACCAGGCGGCTGCTCGACCGGTTCTCCAAGCGGCTGCCCTCGGCCTACGAGCAGGCCACGCCGGCCCGCCTCGACCGGCTGACCGAGCGCGAGCTGGAGGTGCTGCGGCTGATCGCCAAGGGCATGTCCAACGCGGAGATCGCGGCCAAGCTCGTGGTGAGCGAGACGACGGTCAAGACGCACGTGGGCAACGTGCTGACCAAGCTGGGGCTGCGCGACCGGGTGCAGGCCGTGGTGCTGGCGTACGAGACCGGGCTGATCACGCCCGGCGCGACGTCCTGAGGCCGCCGCCCCGGCAGGAGGGCGGCGGCCGCAAGGTCAGGCCCCGATCGGGGCCGGTCGAACCCGGCTCAGGCCCGGCTCAGGCCCGGTTCAGGCCTGAGTCGCCGCGGCGGTCGCGGCGGCGGGCGCGTTCTCCGGGAAGTGGCAGGCCACGCGGTGGCCGTCGGCCAGCTGCTCCAGGGGCGGCTCGACCGTCTTGCAGATCTCCTGCGCCTTCCAGCAGCGGGTGTGGAAGCGGCAGGCGGGCGGCGGGTTGAGCGGGCTCGGCACGTCGCCGGTGAGCCTGATGCGCTCGCGTTCCTTGCGCGCCTTGGGGTCGGGCACGGGCACGGCCGACAGCAGGGCGTTGGTGTAGGGGTGCATCGGCGAGCTGTAGAGGCTCTTGCGGTCGGCGATCTCGACGATCTTGCCCAGGTACATGACCGCGACCCGGTCGCTGATGTGGCGCACCACCGACAGGTCGTGGGCGATCACGACGTAGGTCAGGTCGAGCTCGTTCTGCAGGTCCTCCAGCAGGTTGACGACCTGGGCCTGGATGGACACGTCGAGTGCGGAGACCGGCTCGTCGGCGATGATGAGCTTGGGCTTGAGCGCGAGCGTGCGGGCGATGCCGATGCGCTGCCGCTGACCGCCGGAGAACTCGTGCGGGTAGCGGTTGTAGTGCTCGGGGTTGAGCCCGACCAGGGCGAGGATGTCCTGGACCGCCTTCTTGACGCCGTTCTCGGTCTGCACGCCCTGGATGCGGAAGGGCGCGCCGACGATGGTGCCGACGGTGTGGCGGGGGTTCAGCGACGAAAACGGGTCCTGGAAGATCATCTGCATGTCGCGGCGGAGCGGCCTGAGCCTGCCCTGCCCCATGTGCGTGATGTCCTGGCCCTCGAAGACGACCTTGCCGCCGGTCGGCTCAAGGAGCCTGGTGACCAGGCGGCCGGTGGTGGACTTGCCGCAGCCGGACTCCCCCACCAGGCCGAGCGTCTCGCCCTTGTAGACGTCGAAGCTGACCCCGTCGACCGCCTTGACGGCGCCGACCTGCCGCTTGAGCAGGCCCTTCGTCACCGGGAAGTGCTTCTCCAGCCCCTGGACGGAAAGAAGCGGCTCGTTCGCGGTCACCGTCTCGCTCACTGGCTCTCCAGCACTGGCTTGATCTCGTTCTCCCACAGCTCCCGCCGCTCCGTCCTGCTCATGTGGCAGCGCACCAGGTGGCCGCCCTCGGTCTCGATCAGGCCGGGCACCTCGGTGCTGGACTTGCCCCCGGTGCGCTCGGCGTACGGGCAGCGGGGGTGGAAGGCGCAGCCCGAAGGCACGTTGATCAGGGACGGCGGCGAGCCCTTGATCGGCAGCAGCCGTTCGGTGGGCTCCCGGTCGAGGCGGGGCATCGATCCCAGTAGACCCCATGTGTAGGGGTGCTCGGGACGGTAGAAGATGTCGTCGGCGGTGCCGTACTCGATGCACTTGCCGCCGTACATGACCAGGATGTCGTCGGACAGCTCGGCCACCACGCCCAGGTCGTGGGTGATGATGATCAGCGCGGAGTTGAACTCGCGCTGCAGGTCGACCATGAGGTCGAGGATCTGGGCCTGCACGGTCACGTCGAGCGCGGTGGTCGGCTCGTCGGCGATGAGCAGTTCGGGGTCGCACGACAGCGCCATGGCGATCATCGCGCGCTGGCGCATGCCGCCGGAGAACTCGTGCGGGTAGGAGTCGACGCGGCGCTGCGGCTCGGGGATGCCCACGCGGCCCAGCATGTCCACGGCGTGCTTCTTGGCGACGGCCTTGGTGACCTTGTGGTGGATCCGGTACGCCTCGACGATCTGGTCGCCGACCGTGTAGAAGGGGTGCATCGCGGACAGCGGATCCTGGAAGATCATCGCCATCTTCTTGCCGCGCAGCCCGCGCACGTGCTCCTGCGAGGCGCCCACGAGCTCCTCGCCGTCGAGCCAGATCTCGCCCGAGACGTTGGCGCCCTTGCCCTTGTGCAGGCCGAGGATGCCGAGGCTGGTCACCGACTTGCCCGAGCCGGACTCGCCGACGATGCCGAGGGTCTTGCCGCGTTCGAGGCTGAAGGTCAGCCCGTCGACGGAGCGGACCAGGCCGTCGTCGGTCGGGAAGTGGATCTTCAGGTCCTTGACGTCGAGGAAGGGACTCACGCCAGCCTCACTCTCGGGTCAACGACCGCGTAGAGCAGGTCGACGATCAGGTTGGCCAGGATGATGAAGGCCGCCGCGACGATCGTGACGCCCATCACCTGGGGAAGGTCGTTGTTGCTGATGGCGTCGACGGCGTACTTGCCGATGCCGGGCAGCGAGAAGGTGCTCTCGGTCAGGACGGCGCCGCCGAGCAGCAGCCCCAGGTCGAGGCCGAACATGGTGACCACGGGGGTGAGCGTGGCCCGCAGCCCGTGTTTGAGCACCACCTTCCGCTCGGGCAGGCCCTTGGCCCTGGCCGTGCGGATGTAGTCCTCCGACATGGTCTCCAGCATGCCCGCGCGGGTGAGGCGGGCGTAGCCGGCGGCGTACAGGAAGGCGAGCGTCACCCAGGGCAGCATGAGGTTGTTGGCCCAGGTGAGCGGGTCTTCGCTGATCGGCACCCAGTCGGCCACGTCGCCGACCAGGCCGAGCTGGTCGCGGAAGATGGCCAGGGAGACGATGCCGGTGAAGAAGATCGGCAGCGAGACGCCGGCCAGGGCGATGCCCATGGACAGGCGGTCGAAGAAGCTGCCGCGGCGCAGCGCCGACAGCACGCCGGTGGCCACGCCGAAGATGACCCACACCACGGCCGCGCCGAGCGCCAGCGACAAGGTGATCGGCAGGCGGTTGAGCAGGTCGGGCAGGACCGGGTTCTGGCTGACGTAGCTGTAGCCGAAGCAGGGCGCCGGGCAGTGCTCGATGCCGGGGCCGTAGTTGCGGTCGACGCCGACGAAGATGCCCTGCACGAAACGCCCGTACTGGACCAGGATCGGGTCGTAGAAGCCGAGGCGCACAGCCGTGTCGTGGATCACCTCGGCGTTGGCCGCCTTGCCCACGTACCGGGAGGCCAGGTCGTCAGCGGACATCCCAGCGAGCCGAGGCACGAGGAAGAAGATGGCGAACGTCGCGATGCTCACCACGAAGAGCAGCATGACGGCCGCTATCAACCGTCTGAGAATGTATGTGAACACTGATCTCGGCCATGGCGGCCGGGCCTTGTGAGCCCGGCCGCCGAAGCCTTCACCTGCTTTCGGTACGGGACGTTCCGGCAGTTGGCGCCGTTGTTACTGGGTGCTCAGCGTGAGGAACTCGTACATGCCCCAGTTCTGGGAGACGAAGACGTTCTTCAGCTGCGGCGGACGGTAGAACAGGCCGTGCGCCCAGACGTAGGGAAGGATGTAGGCCGACTCCATGACCTGCTTGTCGACAGCGGCCCAGATGCTGTTGCGCTTGGTCGCGTCGGTCTCGCCCGCGGCCTGGTCGATCAGCTCGTCGATCTTGGGGTCCTTCACGCCGAGGTTGGTGTTACCGGCGGGACGGATGACCCGGCTGTCGACGATCTGCTGGAAGAAGCCGAAGCCCTCGGGGTAGTCGGCGCCCCAGCCGTAGACCATGAGGCCCAGGTTGTTCTTCTTGGCGAAGTCGGGCTTGCCGGCGTACAGCTTGAAGTAGTCACCCTGCGGGAAGCCCTTGAGCTCCAGCTTGATGCCCACGCGGCCGAGCGACTGCTGCAGCGACTCGGCGGTCTGCTTCTCGGCCGAGCGCTCGTTGCGGAAGGAGATGGTGGTGCTGAAGCCGTTGGGCTGGCCGCAGGCCGCCAGTTCTTCCTTGGCCTTGGCGAGGTCACCGGTCGGGTTGGCCTCGACGCCGTAGGGGTCGATCTTCTCGTAACCGGTCATCTTGGCCGGCATGAGGCTGAGGGCCACGTCGCCACCGGCGTCCGGGCCGCCGTAGGCGCCCTGGATGGCCGAGCGGTCGGTCGCGTACAGCACGGCCTTGCGGCAGTGGATGTTGTCGAACGGCGGCACGTCACCGTTGATGTTGGTGAACCAGGTGCGGTCGATCGGGGCCGAGTCGGCGTACTGCTTGACCTTCTCGTCGGTCAGGACCGTCTTGCGGGCGTTGGCCGCCACGCCGGTGCTGTTGACCTTGACGTCGATCTTGCCGGAGAGCAGGCGCTGGTCGAGGTCGTCCTCGTTCTGGCCCAGCAGCACCTCGATCGAGTCGTTGAGCTGCTTGCGGTTGGGGTCGGTCGCCGCGTCCCAGTTCGGGTTCTTGACGAGCTCGATGCGCTTGGTGAGCTCGTGCGCCTTGAACATGTACGGGCCGGTCGCGACCGGGTGCTCCTTGTACTTCGAGCCGGTGTCCTTGGCCTCGGGCACGGGGGCCGTCTGCGGGAGCATGGCGAAGTAGTCGAAACCGCCGTACGCCTTCTTCAGGTGGAAGACGATGGTCTGGTCGTCGGGGGTCTCGATCGCCTTGAAGTCGTCGAGCTTGCCCTTCATCTTGTACGGGCCGGTGTAGCTGCCGACGTCGAGCCAGTCGTTGAAGTACGTCGGGCCGCTGGGCAGGATGTCCTTGTCCAGCGAGCGCGCCACGCCGTACTTGACGTCCTTCGAGGTGACCGGGGTGCCGTCCTCGAACTTGACGCCCTTGCGCAGCTTGTACGTCCACGTCTTGCCGCCGTCGCTCGGCGTGCCCAGGCCCTCGGCCAGGTCGCCGACGAGCTGCAGGCCCTCCTCGCCGGGGACCGGCTTGAACATGGTGAGCGCGCGCGTGTAGAGGCGGGCGAAGTTCCAGGCGTAGCCGTAGTACATGTCGCCCGGGTCCACCGAGTCGAAGTCGCCGGGCATGCCCATGTGCAGGGTGCCGCCGACCTTGTCCGACGGGTTGATGACCGCCGTCACGCCCGCGTTGTACTTGCTGGACGGCTTGTCGTCGCTGCCCGAGCCGCTGGTGTTCTTGCTGCCACCGCCGCCGCCGCACGCGGAGACGACCACGGCGAGAGCGGCGGTCACCGCGATCGCCGACGCCTTAGATCTCATCTTCATCGACCTGACACACCCCTTGAATCTAGGAGTTGAGAGAACTTGCGGATAACTACTCACGAGGCCTTATCGGGCCTTGGGATCGAAGGCGTCCCTGAGGCCGTCACCGAGCAGGTTGAACGCCAGCACGGTGATGAAGATCGCGAGGCCGGGGAAGATCATGAAGTTGGGCGCCACGTCGTAGTTGTGGACCGCCTCAGCCAGCATGCCTCCCCACGTGGGGGTCGGCGGCCGCACGCCCACGCCGAGGAAGGAGAGTGCGGCCTCGAACAGGATGTTCGACGGGATCAGCAGCGTCGAGTACACGAGGATCGGCGCGAGCAGGTTGGGCAGGATCTCCTTGAACAGGATCGTGTGGCTGCGCGCGCCCAGGCTTCTGGAGGCGTCGACGAACTCCCGCTCGCGCAGGGAGAGCGTCTGGCCCCGGATGATGCGCCCGATGTAGGGCCAGTTGAAGAAGCCGATGATGAACACCAGCAGGCTGATCCTGAGGGTGTCGCCCGACATGCCGAACGCCTTGTCGGGGATGACGCCGGCCAGCGCCAGCGCGAACACCAGCAGCGGGAAGGCGAGGAAGATGTCCATGAGGCGGGAGATGATGGTGTCGATCCAGCCGCCGAAGAAGCCGGCGATCATCCCCAGCACGGTGCCGATCACCACGCACAGCAGCGTCGCGAAGAACGCGATCAGCAGCGAGATGCGGGCGCCGTACAGGATCCGGCTGAACAGGTCGCGGCCCGTGGTGGGCTCGACACCGAACAGGAAGTCCCAGCTCATGCCGCCGAAGGCGCCGATCGGAGCCTGGATCGCCGGGTCGATCTTCTCCCGGTGCCATTCGGCCGGGTCGTGACCGAACCACGACACCAGCAGCGGCGCGAAGATCGCCACGAGGATCAGCAGGACGATGACGATGCCGCCGATCATCGCGATGCGGTCGCGCTTGAGGCGCATCCAGGCGATCTGCCCGAGGGAACGCCCCCGGATGACTGAAGACTCCGCCCCCTCAAGAACGGTCTCCGGCCCGGCCTCGACGGCCGAGTCAGGAACATCGAGCGGTGCGGTCATGCCAGTGGCCCCCTGGATTCCAGACGACGTCGTCCGTGTCGGCGCGACCCGGTCAGGGTAGTGCGCCCGTGCAAGGCGAGTCCGCAGAGTCGCGGCCCCAGGAGGCAGAATCTATGGCCTGAGCTGGTATGACCAGTCCCTCAGCGCTCGATGTGGCTCAACTGTGATTGACGCGAAACTTATTCGTATCGATCTTGATGTGAATGTCTACGGCCCGTCCCGGTTGGGTCTCGGAACTGTGACAGTGCCGATCCACGACCGTTTCCGTCCGAAATCAGCTGATGCCGCGGCGCTTCAGAAGCGCTTCGATATCGGCGAAGTCATCGTCGTTCTTGGGGGTCTTCGGGGCCACCGACGGCTGTGCCTTGTTCGCTACGGGCTGAACCGGCGGCTTCCCTCCCGGCTCGGGAGCGGCCTTCTTCTTGCGTCCCACGGACAGCCTGCGGCCGCGCATCACCCCGGAGACCACGAACAGCACGGCGGCCAGGCCCGCCACGGCCACACCGGCCCACACCATCGGGTTGAGCACCAGCCCGGTGACGAACCCCACCGCGGTCGCCCCGATCGTCCACAGCGCGCTGAGCGCGCCGGTCAGGTAGGCCGCCACCGGCAGCAGGGACCAGGCCGCCAGCCTCATCCCCGCGGCCGCACCCCGGCGCCTGAAGGCCAGGAAGCTCAGCACCAGCCCTACCGCCGTCACCCCGGCGCACAGCGGCAACCAGGCGATCTGATTGAACATTGAGGCCGCCCCTCGTCTCGACTACGCCTTCCATCCTGGCACGCGAAACGCCGGGGGCCTCTCCTCCGCGAGGACCAGACGCCCCCTAGGGGATCAGCGCGCGCAGATCGGCGACGCCGACGCCGGCCAGCGAGGAGACCACCAGACGGCCGGGGGCCGGCTCGACGGGCAGCAGGTTGGGGACGGCCACGACGGCGCAGCCGGCCGCCGTGGCGGCCGCCACGCCGTTGGGTGAGTCCTCCAGCACCACGCAGCGCACCGGCTCGACGCCGAGCAGCCCGGCGGCCTTGAGGTAGGGCTCGGGGTCGGGCTTGGTCCGCTCGACGTCGGCGGCGGTGACGACGACGTCGAAGCGGTCTTCGCCGAAGCCCTTCAGCACGGCGTCGGCGATCTCCTTCATCGACGAGGTGACCAGGCCGACCGGCACCCCCTCGTCGCGCAGCGCCTCCAGCAGCTCCGCGGCCCCCGGCATGACGGCGACGCCCTCGGCCAGGCGCTCGACCATGCCGGAGACCATCCACTCCTGCACCGTCGGCGCCGGGACGTCGGCCCCGGAGACGGCGAGCATGTAGTCGAGCGTGCGCTCCATGGACCCGCCGACCAGGTGGGCCTGGTGCTTCGGCGTCCACTCGGCGCCGAGCCTGGCCATCACCCTGGTCTCGATCTCCAGCCAGACCTTCTCGCTGTCGACGAGCAGGCCGTCCATGTCGAAGAAGACCGCTTCCACGTGCTTTCCCCCGATGACGAACTAGACGTTGAAGTACTTGGCCTCGGGGTGGTGCGCGACCAGCGCCGAGGTGGCCTGCTCGGGGTGGAGCTGGAACTCCTCCGACAGGCTGACGCCGATGCGCCCCGGGTCGAGCAGCTCGAACAGCTGCTGCTGGTCCTCCAGGTTGGGGCAGGCCGGGTAGCCGAAGGAGTAGCGGCAGCCCTGGATGTTGACCTTGAGCATGTCGTCGAGGGTCTCCTGGCCGCCGATGCCCCACTCCGCGCGCACCCGGGCGTGCCAGTACTCGGCCAGCGCCTCGGTGAGCTGCACCGACAGGCCGTGGAGCTCCAGGTAATCGCGGTAGGCGTCCTTGGCGAACAGCTCGGCGGTGGCCTGGGAGATCTTGGCCCCCATGGTGGCCACCTGGAAGCCGACGACGTCGACCTCCCCGGAGTCCTTGCTCCGGAAGAAGTCGGCCAGGCACAGGTGCCGGTCGCGGCGCTGGCGCGGGAAGGTGAAGCGGGTGCGCTCGTTGCCGTCGTCGCCCAGGATGATCAGCGAGTCGCCGTCGCTGACGCACGGGAAGTAGCCGTAGACGACGGCCGCCTCCAGCAGGCCCTCGGTCTGCATGCGCTCCAGCCACATGCGCAGCCGGGGCCGGCCCTCGGTCTCGACCAGCTCCTCGTAGCCGGGCCCGTCGCCGCCCCTGGTGGGCTTGAGGCCCCACTGGCCCAGGAACAGCGCGCGCTCGTCGAGGAAGGCCGCGTACTCGTTCAGCGAGATGCCCTTGACCACGCGGTCGCCGTGGAAGGGCGGCGTGGGCACGGGGTTGTCGGCGGCCACGTCGGAGCGGGCGGGCAGCTCCTCCACCGGCGTGCGCTGGAGCACCGCGCCGGTCTTGACCCGCCGCTCGCGCAGCGGCGGCAGCGTGGCGCCCTCGACGCCGCGCTTGACGGCCATGAAGGAGTCCATCAGCCGCAGCCCCTCGAACGCGTCGCGGGCGTAGCGCACCTCGCCCTCGAACAGCTCGGCGAGGTCCTGCTCGACGTAGGCGCGGGTGAGCGCGGCGCCGCCGAGCAGCACCGGGTACTTCTCCGACAGGCCCCTGGAGTTCATCTCCTCCAGGTTCTCCTTCATGATGACCGTCGACTTCACCAGCAGCCCGGACATGCCGATCACGTCGGCCTTCTGCTCGTCGGCGGCCTCCAGGATGGCCGAGACCGGCTGCTTGATGCCGAGGTTGACCACCTGGTAGCCGTTGTTGGACAGGATGATGTCCACCAGGTTCTTGCCGATGTCGTGCACGTCGCCCTTGACCGTGGCCAGCACGATGCGGCCCTTGGTCTCGCCCTCGACGCGGTCCATGTGCGGCTCCAGGTAGGCCACGGCGGCCTTCATCACCTCGGCCGACTGCAGCACGAACGGCAGCTGCATCTGGCCGGAGCCGAACAGCTCGCCGACCGTCTTCATGCCGTCGAGCAGCACCTCGTTGATGATCTCCAGCGCGGGCCGCTGGCTGAGCGCGTCGTCGAGGTCGGCCTCCAGGCCCTTGCGCTCGCCGTCGATGATGCGCCGCTTGAGCCGCTCCCACAGCGGCAGCGCGGCCAGCTCCTCGGCCTTGCCGGCGCGCATGGCGGCGGCGTCGACGCCCTCGAACAGGTCCATGAAGCGCTGCAGCGGGTCGTAGCCCTCGCGGCGGCGGTCGTAGACCATGTCGAGCGCGACCTGGCGCTGCTCGTCGGGGATGCGGGCCATCGGCAGGATCTTGGAGGCGTGCACGATGGCGGAGTCGAGGCCGGCGTTGACGCACTCGTTGAGGAACACCGAGTTGAGCACCATGCGGGCGGCCGGGTTGAGGCCGAAGCTGATGTTGGACAGCCCCAGCGTGGTCTGCACGCCCGGGTAGCGGCGCTTGAGCTCGCGGATGGCCTCGATGGTCTCCAGGCCGTCGCGCCTGGTCTCCTCCTGGCCCGTCGCGATGGGGAAGGTCAGGCAGTCGACGATGATGTCCTCGACGCGCATGCCCCAGTTGCCGGTCAGGTCCTCGATGAGGCGGGAGGCCACGCGCACCTTCCAGTCGGCGGTGCGGGCCTGGCCCTCCTCGTCGATGGTCAGCGCGACGACGGCCGCGCCGTGCTCGCGCACCAGGCGCATGATCTTCTGGAAGCGGGAGTCGGGGCCGTCGCCGTCCTCGTAGTTGACGGAGTTGACGGCCGCCCGGCCGCCGAGCATCTCCAGGCCGGCCTGGAGCACGGCGGGCTCGGTGGAGTCGAGCATGATCGGCAGCGTGGAGGCGGTGGCGAAGCGGAAGGCCAGCTCCTTCATGTCGGCCACGCCGTCGCGGCCGACGTAGTCGACGCACAGGTCGAGCATGTGGGCGCCGTCGCGGGCCTGGTCGCGGGCGGTCTCCACGCAGTCGTCCCAGCGGCCTTCCAGCATCGCCTCGCGGAAGGCCTTGGAGCCGTTGGTGTTGCAGCGCTCGCCGATGGCCAGGTAGGAGGTGTCCTGGCGGAAGGGGACCGTCTGGTAGAGAGAGGAGGCGCCGGGCTCGGGGTGGGGGCGGCGCGCGACCGGCTCCTTGCCGCGCACCCGCTCGACCACCTGGCGCAGGTGCTCGGGGGTGGTGCCGCAGCAGCCGCCGACCAGCGACAGGCCGTAGTCGCGGGCGAAGGTCTCGTGCGCGTCGGCCAGCTCCTGCGCCGACAGCGGGTAGTACGCGCCGTCGGAGGTGAGCACCGGCAGGCCGGCGTTGGGCATGCAGGACAGCTTGAGGCGGGAGTGGCGGGCGAGGTAGCGCAGGTGCTCGCTCATCTCGGCCGGGCCGGTCGCGCAGTTGAGCCCGACGATGTCCACGCCGAGCGGCTCGATCGCGGTGAGCGCGGCGCCGATCTCCGAGCCGAGCAGCATCGCGCCGTTGGTCTCGATCGTCACCTGGGCGATGATCGGGACGTCCCGGCCGGCGGCCTCGACGGCCCGCTTGGCGCCGATGACGGCGGCCTTGACCTGGAGCAGGTCCTGGCAGGTCTCGATGATGAGCGCGTCGGCGCCGCCCGCGATCAGGCCGGCCGCGTTGTCGCGGTAGGCGTCGCGCAGGCTCCGGTAGGGCAGGTGGCCCAGCGTCGGCAACTTGGTGCCGGGCCCCATCGAGCCGAGGACGAAGCGCGGCTGCTCAGGGGTGGACCAGTGGTCGGCGCGCTCGCGGGCGATGCGCGCGCCGGCCTCGGAGTACTCGAAGACGCGCTCGCCGATGTCGTACTCGCCGAGCGCGGCCAGGTTGGCGCCGAAGGTGTTGGTCTCGACGCAGTCGACGCCGACGGCGAAGTACGCGTCGTGCACGCCCTGGACGATGTCGGGACGGGTGACGTTGAGGACCTCGTTGCAGCCCTCGTGCCCCTCGAAGTCGTCGAGCGTCGGGTCCTGCGCCTGGAGCATCGTGCCCATAGCCCCGTCGGCCACGATCACGCGCTGGGACAACACTTCTCGGAAGGACGGGGAGATGCTCATGCCGTAGAGCTTATCGGCTGAGTCCCGACCGCTTATTCTTCCGCCTGTCAATTGACTCGACGTCCAATACCGGTGGGCCCGTCCGGCTTTCATCGTGTCGTTCCGGCGGGCGGTCCGTCCCCCTTCGGGGTGATCCGCTAGGGGCGAACGAAAGGGAGGGGTGAGCGCCGTGGGACGGGGGATAGTCGCGTGGTGGGCTGGGCGAAAGGGGTGGGCCGGTGGCTCGGAGCGTTCGCGGGGAGATCGGTGACGCCGACGCCTGCTTACCGCATAGGCTTAGCGCGATGAGGGAGAGAGGAGGCGACACGTGATCGAGCTCGAAGGGCTCCCCGAGCTCGTCGACCCGGTGCTCATTGCCGCGTTCGAGGGGTGGAACGACGCGGGCGAGGCTTCCAGCGGTGTGATCGCCCATCTCGAGTCGTCCTGGAAGGCCGAGCCGCTGATCGCGCTCGACCCCGACGACTACTACGACTTCCAGGTCACCCGTCCCGTGGTGGAGATGGGCGACGGGCTGACCCGGTCCATCGTGTGGCCGACGACGCGGCTGTTCCACGCCCGTCCGCCGGGCAGCGAGCGCGACGTCGTGCTGCTGCGCGGCATCGAGCCCAACATGCGCTGGCGCTCGTTCTGCGCCGACATCATCCAGGTCTGCCGCGAGCTGGGCGTCGAGCTGGCGGTCATGCTGGGCGCGCTGCTCAACGACTCGCCGCACACCCGTCCGGTGCCGATCCTGGGCGGGGCCACCGACGAGGCGCTGGCCCGTTCGACCAACCTGGAGCTCAGCCGCTACGAGGGCCCCACCGGCATCGTGGGCGTGCTCCAGCACGCCTTCGGCGAGGCCGGGCTCGACGCGATCTCGCTGTGGGCCTCGGTCCCCCACTACGTCGCCCAGCCGCCCAACCCGAAGGCCACCCTCGCGCTGCTGCGCCGCATGGAGGACGTGCTGGAGATCCCGATGCCGCTCGGCGACCTCGACGAGGAGGCGCGCGCCTGGGAGCGCGGCGTCGACGAGCTGGCCTCGCAGGACAGCGAGGTGGCCGAATACGTCAAGGAGCTGGAGGAGCGCAAGGACGCGGCCGAGCTGCCGGAGGCGAGCGGCGACGCGATCGCCGCCGAGTTCGAGCGCTACCTGCGCCGCCGCGACCGCGACACCGACAGCTGACCCCGGGCTCCGACCACCACACCCGCCGGCCGACTCCTGGGCTCATCCCGGCCCAGGCCGTTACACCCGACGACTGACTCCGGGGCATCTCCGTATCGGGCTGCCCCACCCGACGGCTGCCCCCGGGCCATTTCGGCCCACGGCCCCCACCTGGCCACTGGCTCCGAGGCCCATCCCGTCTCAGGCCCTCACACCTGACGGCCTGCTCCCGCAGCAGCCCACGGCACCGACCTCCAGACCCGACGACTGACTCCGGTGGCATCCCCGGCTCGGACTGCCCCACCCCAACGGCTGACTCCGGGCCGTTTCGGCCCACGGCCACACCCGGCCGCTGGCCCGGGGTCATCCCATCTCAGGGCCTCACACCTGATGACATGCTCCCGGAGCAGGCCCGCGGCGCGGTCCTCCCCCCGGCGGCCAACTCTGCGAGCAGCCCTTGGGGGTCCGGGCGGGGCGGGGAGGTCGTGTGGCTCTATCTCAGGCCGCGTTGGGGAGGTCGCGTTTCGCGTCCCCGAGGCCAGGGCTGTGAGGTCGCGCGTGTGCATCGCCGAGGCCGGGAGGTGAGGGATCGCTGGGGTACATGCCAGGCCCGGGGGCTGAGAGGGCGTTCGGCTACAGCTCCGGGAGCGGAAGCGAGGTCGGTCGCTGCATCTCTCCATGCATGTGGGGGCGCGTGGCCGGATTTCGGGGCATGTGAGGGCGGGGGTTACCTCCGGGCGGCGGGGGTCGGGTGCGGGTGTCGGTGTGTGAGGGACTGGTCGTAGCGGTGCCAGATGAGGGCGGTCACGGCGGGGTCCGGGGCGAGCGGGGCGGTGACCAGGTCGGCGCCCGAGGCGGTCAGCCGATCGTGGAAGAAGCCGGGGGCCAGCACGTACGAGGCCACCACCACCCGGCCACGGGACGTCCTGCGCGCCTGGTCCACCGCGTCCGGCAGCGACGGCGTCCCCGAGGCGGCGAAGGCCGCCGTGACCGGCCGTGACAGGCGTACCGAGAGCCGCCGGGCCGCGGTGCGCACGTCGGCGAGCCCGGCGGGGTCGGACGAGCCCGCCGCGCCCAGGATCAGCGTGTCGTCGGCGCGCAGCCCCGCCTGGGCCAGCGTGCGGACGAGCGCCGTGGTCAGCAGGGCGTGCGGACCGAGCCGGCCGGCCACCAACGCGTCCGGACGGCGGGCGGCGACCACCTCGGGCAGGTCGACGTGCACGTGGTAGCCCCTAGCCAGCAGCAACGGCACGACCACCACCGGCCCCGGCACGGCCGGCAGCACGTCGGCGAGCAGCGGCGCGCTGATCTCCAGAAAACTCGGTTCGACCCGACACCCCGGACGCGCCCTGCGGACCGAGCGGGCGAGTGCCGCCAAGGCCCGCTCCCCCGCCGCACTCCGCGTACCGTGCGCGGCCAGCACCAGCGTTGGCAGCGCCCCGTCCTCCAGCACGGACGCCCCCACTAGCGGGGAGGCACCCACCAGACGGGACGCCCCCACCTGAGCGGGCGCACGCACGACATCGGACGCACTCACGGCGTCAGGCACAGGCGCGACGTAGGACCCGCGCACGAGGACCGGCCCACGCACGAGAGTGGGCCTCCCGTCCGACGTCGAGCCGGGGCTTGCGGGCTGGTCGGAGGTCATGGAGTGGCTGGGCTGGTCGAAGATCATGGGGTCGATGAGCTGCTCGGAGGTCAGGGGGTGGCTGGGCTGGTCGGAGGTCAGGGGGTGGGTGGGCCGGTTGGGGGTCATCGGGTGGGGTCGTGGGGGCAGGCCAGGCGGTAGCCGCGTTTGACGACCGTCTCGACGATGCCGGCCGGCCCCAGGGCGCGGCGCAGCCGGGTGACGGCCATCTCCACCGCGTGCTCGGCCGAGTCCCGGGCCGCGCTGCCCGGCAGCACCGTGCGCAGGTCGGCGCGGGAGACCACGTGGCCCGGCTTGTCGGCCAGGCGTTTGAGCACCGCCATCGGCGCGGGCGGCAGCGGACGCAGGTCGCCGTCCACGACGACGGCGTGGCCGCGCACCTCCAGCCGGTGCCCGCCCGCGACCAGCCGGGTGACGCCGTGCTCGGGCAGGTGCCTGGCCAGCGCGCGGGCCAGGGCGCCGAGACGGGACCGGTCGGGCCGCAGGACGCGTACGCCGCGCGAGGTCAGCGGCTCGGCCGTCACGGGCCCCACGCAGGCGGCCACGACGGGCCCGCCGAACGCGGCCAGCAGCGCGTCCTCCAGGCCGTCGGAGCGGGCCGCGCCGAGCATGGCGTGGACGGCGGGCGCGCTGGTGAAGGCCACCGCGTCCACCGCGCCCGAGACGGCCTGGCTGATCAGGCGGCGCAGGGGCGAGCCGTCGCGGCAGGGCAGCCACCGGTAGACCGGGATCTCGATCACCTCGGCCCCGGCCGCGCGCAGGGCCGCCACGAAGGCGGTGAGCGGCTCGCCGTGCTGCTGGACCGCGATGCGCCGGCCGCGCAGGTCCTGGGCGAGCAGGTGCTCCTTGACCTCGTCGCAGGACTCGGTGACGGGCGTCCAGTGGTCGGTCAGCCCGGCGGCCCGTACGGCTCCCCTGGCCTTGGGGCCGCGGGTGAGCAGGCGGGCCCGGCCGAGGTGGTCGCCCAGGTCGGCGGACAGGCCCCAGCCCTCGGCGGCGGCCATCCAGCCGCGGAAGCCGACGCCGGTGGTGACGACCACGTCGTCCAGGGGGGCCTGGAGGGTGAGGCGGGTGGCGGCGAGCAGGTCGGCGTCCTCGGCCAGGGGCACCAGGCGGATGGCGGGCGCGCTGACGACGCGGGCGCCGCGCCGCGCCAGCAGCGCGGCGAACTCCTCCCGCCGCCGCGTGGCGGTCACCCCGATGGTGAACCCGGCCAGCGCGTCGGGCGCCGTCTCAGGTGACCCTTGGATGAACGCGGCCGGCGCGTCCGGCGCCGTCCCGGGAGACCCTCGGGTGAACCCGCCCGGCGCGTCGGGCGCCGTCCCGGAAGACCCTTGGATGAACGCGGCCGGCGCGTCGGGCACCGTCTCGGGAGAGCCTTCGGAAAGGGCGGTCATGCCGGCACCTCCGGGCAGGTGGGGCCCGGCCGGGCCCCGAGCGCCCGGCCGGGCGTCACAGGCGCGGGCGACGCAAGTGAGATCACCCTCCGATCCTGCTTTCGGGTGGTTTCACCCTTGGGTCTCCGCTGTTACCGCTGTGCTACAAGGCCCGGCCTTCAGGGTTGAGGGGATCCGGCGACGGGAACCGTTCCGCATGACGATCGCGGCGTTTCGGGGAGTTGCGGGTGACGGTCCGGCCTATTCGCGTGTTCGACGATCCGGTGCTCCGCGTGGTGGCGGAGCCGGTGCACGACTTCGACCGGGAGCTGCGGCGCCTGGTGAAGTCGCTGACGCTCACCCTGCGGGCGGGCACGGGCCGGGCAGGCCTGTCGGCCCCGCAGATCGGCGAGCCGGTGCGGGTGCTCGTCTACTCCTACGACGGCCGTTCCGGTCATCTGGTCAACCCGCGGCTGGAGCTGTCGGAGCGGCGGATCACCGCCGACGAGGCGTGCCTGTCGGCGCCGGGCCTCTGGCGTCCGCTGGAACGCTCCTACATGGTCACGGCGCGCGGCCGCGACATGTTCGGCAAGCCGGTGACGCTACGGGCGCTGGGCGTGCTGGCGAGGGTGCTGCAACACGAGGCCGATCATCTCGACGGGGTGCTGTTCAGCGACCACCTCGAAGCTGAGGAGCGGGAACGCTTTCTTGCCGAGGCACTGCCGGCGAGCTGAGCTCACGCCGCTGTTCGGGGTCGGTGCCGCCCCACACGCCGTGCGCCTGACGGGTGTCCAGCGCGTACTGCAGGCAGGGCCGGCGCACGGGGCACCGGCCGCAGATGGTCTTGGCCTTCTCGACCTGCGAGCGGCCGGGGCCTTCGAGCGAGATCGGGAAGAACAGTTCGGGGTCCAGTTCCAGGCAGGCTGCCCTGCGTGACCAGTTGAGCATCATCATGCCCATCGCGCCTACCCATGCCTTCCGGCGTCATACCTGTCAGATCCCGGCTCGGATCCCGGCTCGGACCTCGGCTCGGACCTCGACTCGGATCCCGGCTCAGATCTCGGCCAGCAGCCGGTCCCAGTCCCGCAGGAACCTGGGCAGGCCGTAGCGGGCCAGGGCGGCGGCGCGCGCGGCCTTGCCGGCCTGGGCGGCCCGCTCGGGGTCGGTGACGAAGGCGTGCAGGGCGTCGGCCAGCACGTCCACCCTGGTGGAGAGCACCCCGGCCTCCTGCGGCACCGCCTCGACGGCCTCGGTCGTGGCCAGCGCCACGACGGGCATGCCCAGGGTCATGGCCTCGATGAGGGCCAGGCCCAGCGACGTCCAGCGGTACGGGTGCAGGTAGGCGCGTCTGCGGGCCAGGGCGGCGTGCATGACGTGCTGCGGCAGGTCCTCGTAGGTGCCGTACGGCAGGCCGTCCACCTTCATGCCGAACACGTCCAGCGGGACGCGCTCGGCGAAGCGCGGCAGCAGGTCGGTGCCGGCGACCCTGGTACGGCGTACCGGCTCGTTGACCACGACGCCGGCCCTGGCCAGCTCGCCGGTGTACAGGTGGCCCGGGTCGGGGACGCCGTGCTCGATCACGCGGGTGGGCGCCCGGCCGTTGTCCCAGAACAGCTCGTTGAAGTGGGTGACGTGCACGATCGTGACGTCGTCCTGGCCGGACAGCGGGTGCCTGGTCCGCGGGACGTCGCCGGCCGGGGTGTTGTGCTCGACGTACACGCCGGGCGCCGCGCGGCCGAGCCACTCGCGGGCCAGGTCGATCTCGTGCGGCCGCTGGTAGACGACCACGTCGATCGGCTCGTCGCGGAGCCGGTCGTAGGCCACCTCGCGGACGTTGTCCGGCCAGTCGTAGGTGGCGGCGCGCCCCCGGCCGTCGGGACCGCGGCCGGGGACGAGCGGCAGCACGTAGTCGTGGCCGCCGCTGACGAAGGCGCTGGTCCACGAGCCGTGGACGTGCCAGATGAGGATCCTCACCAGCGGCTCCAGCCCATGGCCCGGGCCCAGGGCGCGGACGAGGCCGCCGCCACGGGCATCTCGGGCGCGCTGAGCACCCGGTCGACGACGTCGGTGAGATCGTCGGCGACCTCGGCCGCCTGCTCGATCTCCTCCTCCAGCGTCTGCCTCGTCGGGACGAGGATGCCCCGGGCCCCCGCGGCCCTGGCCGCCTCCATGTCCCGGCCGATGTCGCCGACCACCACGCAGTCGCGCGGGCTGACGTCGAGGACGGCGGCCGCCCTGATCACCAGCCCCGGCGCCGGTTTGCGGCAGGTGCAGCCGTCGGCGTCGTCGTGCACGCAGATGGCCCACGCGTCGAACGGCCCGAGCAGCTCCTCCACCCTGGCGTTCACCTGGTCCATCTCGTCCGGCGAGAGCAGGCCCTTGGCCACGCCGGACTGGTTGGTGACCACCGCGACGGGCACGTCGGCCCGGCGGAGCCTGCCGAGCGCCTCGACCGCTCCCGGCATGGGCTCGACGAGGCGCGGGTCGCCGTTGTACGGCACGTCTTTGATCAAGGTTCCGTCCCGGTCGAAGAGGACGGCCCCGGGACGTCGCTTTTCGAACACCTCTCACCTCCGTCGCGTGGTCCGGCAGCTACCCGGGCCACCACCCGGCAAACAACTACTCAGAGTGACCAACCCCAGGCGATTACGCCCGTTTTCGCATCTCCCGAGGTAGCCCGAGGTTTGAGAGCCGCTTCTCTCGGTAGCGGTTCTCGACATCTGCGGGGGAGGAAACGATGAAGTTTCTCGGCATCAACGCGATCTTCCACGACCCGGCCGCGGCGCTGGTCGTCGACGGGAAGATCGTGGCCGCGGCGGAGGAGGAGCGCTTCAGCCGCCGCAAGCACGGCAAACGGCCGCTGGCGTTCTCCGCGTGGGAGCTGCCCGAGCAGGCCGCCGCCTGGTGCCTGCACGAGGCGGGCCTGTCCCCCGAGGACCTGGACGCCGTGGCCTACTCCTACGACCCGGCGCTGGTGGTCCAGCGGCCGGAGGGCGACTGGGAGGACCTGCGCACGAAGTACGCCGTCCGGGCGCCCGCCTTCCTGGCGACCGCGCTGCCGGGCCTGGACGCCGGGCAGGTCACCTACGTGCCGCACCACGTGGCGCACGCCGCCTCGGCCGGTCTGGCCTCCCCCTGGCGCGACTGCGCGGTGCTGGTGTGCGACGGGCGCGGCGAGAACGTCTCGCACCTGGCGGGCCGCTACCGCGACGGCGAGCTGGAGGTGCTGGCCGCCCAGGAGCTGCCGCACTCGCTCGGCCTGATGTACGAGGACGTCACCCAGCACCTGGGCTTCCTGCGCTCCAGCGACGAGTACAAGGTCATGGCCATGGCCTCCTACGGCCGGCCGCGCCACCTGGAGTCGCTGCGCGAGATCATCTACACGACCGGCGACGGCGGCTTCCGCGTCGAGCCGGTCGACTGGAACGTCTACGTCAAGGCCCTGGCCATGGGCGAGCCGTGGACCTCCGACCACGCCGACCTGGCCGCCAGCGTGCAGGCCCGGTTGGAGGAGGTGCTGCTGGAGCTGGCCCGCTGGCTGCACGAGCGCACCGGCGAACGACGGCTCGCGCTGGCCGGCGGGGTGGCGCTGAACTGCGTGGCCAACACCCGGCTGCTGGACGAGGGGCCGTTCGAGGAGGTGTGGGCCCAGCCGGCCGCCGGCGACTCCGGCACGGCGCTGGGCGGCGCGCTGCACCTGGCGCAGACCTACGGCGAGCCCGCCGGTCCCATGCCGGGCGCGGCGCTCGGGCGCGGGTTCACCGACGAGGAGCTGGGCGCCTGGCTGGACGTGGCGCGGGTGCCGTACACGCGGCCGGCCGACCTGGGCGCGGCGGTGGCCGCCGAACTGGCCGCCGACCGGATCGTGGCCTGGTTCCAGGGCCGGTCCGAGTACGGGCCGCGGGCCCTCGGCCGCCGGTCGCTGCTGGCCCATCCGGGGCACGCGGGCAACACCGAGCGGCTCAACGACGTCAAGGGCCGGGAGCAGTTCCGGCCGATCGCGCCGATGGTCCTGGAGTCCAGGGCGGCGGAGATCTTCGGGCGGGGGCCGGTGCCCTCGCCGTACATGCTGTTCGTGCACGACGTGCGCGAGCCCTGGCGGGACCGCATCCCGGCGGTGGTGCACGTGGACGGCACCGCCCGCATCCAGACGATCTCGCCGGCCGACGACCCGCTGATGGCGCGGGTGCTGACCGAGTTCGAGGCGCGCACGGGGCTGCCGGTGGTGGTCAACACGAGCCTGAACACCGCGGGCCGGCCGATGGTCGACGACCCGCGCGACGCGCTGGAGTGCTTCGGCTCCTCGCCGGTGGACGTGCTGGCGCTGGGGCCGTACCTGGTGCGGCGCGGGGAGGTGTTCGCGTCGTGATCACCGTCGTGATCCCCACCATCGGCCGCGCCACGCTGCGGGAGACGCTGGCGGCGGTGGGCCGGTCGGTGCCGGTGATCGTGGTGGACGACCGGCGGGCGGACGCCGCCGCGCTGGAGCTGCCCGATCACGTGCGGGTCGTGCGCTCGGGCGGCCGCGGCCCGGCCGCGGCGCGCAACGCCGGGTGGCGGGCCGCCGGGACGCCCTGGGTGGTGTTCCTCGACGACGACGTGATCCCCGCGCCCGGGTGGGCCGAGGCGGTCTGGAAGGACCTGGTGGACCTGCCCGACGATGTGGGCGGCAGCCAGGGCCGGATCGTGGTGCCGCGGCCGTCCGGCCGGCGGCCCACCGACGCCGAGCGGCACACGCTGGGGCTGTCGGACGCGCTGTGGGTGACGGCCGACATGGCCTACCGGCGTTCGGTGCTGGAGCAGACCGGCGGGTTCGACGAACGTTTCCCCCGCGCCTACCGCGAGGACGCCGACATCGCCCTGCGGGTGGCGCGGGCGGGCCACCGGCTGGTCGCGGGCGAGCGGGTGACCACGCACCCGGTGCGCCAGGACGGGTTCTGGGCGAGCGTGCGCTTCCAGCGCGGCAACGCCGACGACGCGCTGATGCGGCGCCTGCACGGGCCGGACTGGCGGCAGGCGATCGGCGGCTCGGGCGGCCGGCTGCGCCGCCACGCCGCCACCTCGGCCGCCGCGCTCACGGCCGCCGCCCTGGGCCTGGCCGCCACCGTGGCCCGCCCGTCCGGCAAAGGACGCGCGGACCGGTGGCCGGAGAGACGGCGCGGCGGGCGGCCCGGCAGTCGGCCCGGCGGGCGGCTCGACCGGCGGCCCGGCAGGCGGGGCGCGGCCGGCGGGTGGCGGGCGTTGCCGGTGCTGGCCGCGGTAGCCGGAGCCCTGTGGGCCGCGATGACCGCCGAGTTCGCCTGGCGGCGCATCGCCCCAGGGCCGCGTACCCCGCGCGAGGTGTGGCGCATGGCCGTCACCAGCGTAGTGATCCCGCCGGTCGCCTGTGTGCACCGGCTTCGGGGGGAATGGAGGTGGCGGCGATGAGACGTCGCGATCCGGCGGCTCGGTGCGGCTGCGGCCGTACGAACGCCACGCAGTGCCGCGGCAAGGCCGGACGGGCCGCCCGCGCCCGCAAGCCCGCGGAACCCACCACAGCGCAGACCACCACGGCGCAGACCACCACGACGGAGGCCGGCACGCCGGAGGCGGCGGTGTGCCGGGCGGCCGGAGAGCGCGGCGGCGGCCGGGGACGCGTCCTGGTGGCGCGGCTCGACGACGCCGGAGACGTCCTGCTGGCCGGGCCCGCCACCCGCGCCGTGCGCACGCTCGCCGACGAGCTGGTCTTCCTGGCCGGTCCCAACGGCCGGGCCGCCGCCGAGCTGCTGCCCGGCGTGGACCGGGTGATCGAGTGGCGGGCGCCGTGGATCGACCACTCCCCCACCGCCGTGTCCAACGCCCAGGTCGCCGACCTGATCGCCCGGGTCGAGGGCGTGGACGAGGCGCTGCTGCTGACCTCCTTCCACCAGTCGGCGCTGCCGCTGGCCCTGCTGCTGCGGATGGCCGGCGTGCGGCGCGTCTGCGCGATCAGCAACGACTACCCCGGCTCGCTCCTGGACGTCCGGCACGTCGTGGACGAGACGCTCGACGTGCCCGAGGCCGAGCGCATGCTGGCCGTCGCGCGGGCGGCCGGGTTCGATCTGCCACCCGGCGACGACGGCAAACTGGCTGTTCGGCGGCCCTTGCCGGATATCGGCCGGGAAAGCGGGCATCTCCTAGGCGTCGGCGGCGCTGCCGATGAACGCTCGTACGTCGTGGTGCATCCAGGGACGTCAGCCCCCGCCAGAACGTGGCCCGCCGACAGGCATCGGCAGGCCGTCAGGGAGCTGGTGGACGACGGGCACCGGGTCGTCGTGACCGGCAAGGAACGTGACCTCACCGCCTACGTGGCCTGCGACGCGGCAGTCGACCTCGGGGGCAGGACCACGTTCGCCGAGCTGGCCGCCGTGATCGAAGGCGCCAGTGTGCTGGTGGCCGGGAACACCGGTCCCGCGCACCTGGCCGCGGCGGTCGGCACACCGGTCGTGAGCCTGTTCGCCCCTGTCGTCCCCGCCGCTCGATGGGCCCCGTACGGCGTTCCCACGGTGCTGCTCGGCGACCAGCAGGCGCCCTGCTCGGGAAGCAGGGCGCGCACCTGTCCGGTGGCCGGGCACCCGTGCCTGTCCCTGGTGACAAGTGAGCAGGTGGTCAAGGCAGTGAGGGAGCTGACGCAGTGAAGGTCGATCTCATCTCCGAACACGCCGATCCGCTGGCGGCCATCGGTGGCGTGGACGCGGGCGGGCAGAACGTCTACGTCGCGCACCTGGCCGTCGCACTGGCCGAGCGCGGGCACACGGTCGTCGTCCACACCAGGCGCTCGGCGCGGTCGCAGCCCGACGCGGTGACCATGGCGCCCGGCGTCACGGTCGAGTACGTCACGGCGGGCCCGGCCGCGGTCGTGCCGAAGGACGAGCTGCCGCCGTACATGCCGGAGTTCACCGAACGCCTGGCCGAGCGCTGGGCGGCCGACCCGCCGGACGTGGCCCACGCGCACTTCTGGATGAGCGGCCAGGCGGCCCTGCGGGCCGCCGCCGGGGGCGTGCCGGTGGTGCAGACCTTCCACGCGCTCGGCACCGTGAAGCGGCGCTGGCAGGGCGAGGCCGACACCAGTCCGGCGCACCGGATCGACACCGAGCGCGAGATCGGCAAGCGGGCCGACGCGGTGCTGGCCACCTGCAGCGACGAGGTCAGCGAGCTGTGCGCGATGGGCGTGCCCGAGCGGCGCGTCACGGTGGTGCCCTGCGGGGTGGACCTGACGGCGTTCCGCCCGCAGGGGCCGGTCGCGCCGCGCGCGGGCGCCAAGGTGGTGCTCAGCATCGGCCGGATGGTGCCGCGCAAGGGCGTGGACACCCTGATCGCCGCGCTGCGCCAGCTCCCGGACGCCGACCTGGTGATCGCCGGCGGCGGCCCGGACGACGAGGAGGAGACCGCCCGGCTGCGCGACCTGGCCCTCGCCTACGGGCTCCAGGACCGGGTGCACCTGATCGGCAGCGTCCCGCGCACGCACGTGCCGGCGCTGATGCGCTCGGCCGACGTCGTGGTCACCGTGCCCTGGTACGAGCCGTTCGGGATGGTCCCGATCGAGGCGATGGCCTGCGGTGTGCCCGTCGTGGCCTCGGCGGTCGGCGGCCACCTGGACACGGTCGCGGGCTGCGGCGTGCTGGTCCCGCCGCGGCGCCCGCGGGCGCTGGCCAGGGCGCTGCGCGACGTGCTCGCCGACCCGGGCAGGCGCGCGGCGCTGGGCGCGGCGGGGGCGCGGCGGGCCCGCGAGCGGTACGGCTGGTCCCGCATCGCCGAGCAGACCGAGGCGGTGTACACGCAGGTCATCGACGGCAAGCTCTGCCGCCTGGCCGCTCTGGGGGGTTGATCATGGACAGACATCTGGAAAAGCTCTGGACCACGCTGGAGAAGGTCGACGACCACGCGGTCACCATCCGCGCCTGGGGCGGGAAGCTGGCCGGCGTGCTGTCGGCCGGCGGCCGGCTGCTGGCCTGCGGCAACGGCGGGTCGGCGGCCGAGGCCCAGCACCTGACGGCCGAGCTGGTGGGCCGGTTCAGGGCCGACCGGCCGCCGTACGCGGCGATCCCGCTGCACGGCGACAGCTCCTCGATGACCGCGATCGCCAACGACTTCGGCCACGAGGAGGTCTACGCCCGCCAGGTGCGGGCGCACGGCCGTCCCGGTGACGTGCTGATGTGCCTGTCCACCAGCGGCGGCAGCCCGAACGTGCTGGCCGCGGCCCGGGCGGCGCAGGAGGTCGGCGTCGTCGCCTGGGCGCTGACCGGGCCCGCGCCGAACCCGCTGGCCGACCTGTGCGACGAGGCGGTGGCCGTGCCCGCGCAGGAGACGGCCACCGTCCAGGAGGTGCACCTCGCCATGATCCACCTGCTCTGCGACGCCATCGAGGAGGCCGTCTGATGGGCCCCCTCGTCGTCATCGGCGACACACTGCTCGACGTGGACGTCGAGGGCGACAGCGAGCGGCTGTGCCCGGACGCGCCGGTCCCGGTGGTCGACATCGCGGCCGAGCACGCCCGCCCCGGCGGGGCCGGGCTGGCCGCGCTGCTGGCCGCGCGGGACGGCGCGGAGGTGGTGCTGATCACCGCGATCGGCGACGACCCCGACGGCCACCGCCTGTGCGCGCTGCTGTCGGAGGAGGTCGAGCTGGTACGCCTGCCGCTGAACGGCGGGACCGTGCGCAAGACCAGGGTCAGGTCGAGGGGCCAGACCATGCTCAGGCTCGACAGCGGCGACGGCGTCACCCGGTCCGACCCGCCCGGCGAGATCCCCGAGGAGATCACGGCCGTGCTGGCCCGCGCCGGCGCCGTGCTGGTCTCCGACTACGGCAGGGGCGTGGCCGGCATGGCCCGGGAGCTGCTGCGCGAGGCCCGCGTACCGGTCGTGTGGGACCCGCACCCCCGGGGCGGGCCGCCCATGCCGGGCTGCACGCTGGTGACGCCGAGCGAGGCGGAGGCCAGGATGTTGTGCCCGGACGGCTACCGCGGCCCCGACCACGCGGCCCGCCGCCTGGTGCGGGAGCTGCGCGCGGGAGCCGTGGCGGTCACCACCGGCGGCAACGGCGCCACGCTGGCCGTCCAGGGCGGCCCGCTGACGCGGGTGCCGCCGCCGGTGACGGCGGCCGGGCAGGACGCGTGCGGCGCGGGCGACCGGTTCGCCGGCGCCGCGGCGCTCGCGCTGCGGGACGGCGCGGACGTCGAGGAGGCGGTCACCATCGGCGTCGGCGAGGCCTCGCGCTTCGTCGAGCGCGGCGGGGCCGCCACCGTCAGGACCCAGGAACAGCGGCTCGGCGACCGTCCGCGCACCGCGCTGGAGGTGGCCAGGCTCACCCGCGCGCAGGGCGGCCGGCTGATCGCCACCGGCGGCTGTTTCGACCTGTTGCACGCGGGGCACGTGAGCCTCCTGCGGCGGGCCAGGGCGCTGGGCGACGCTCTCGTCGTCTGCGTCAACTCCGACGACTCGGTGCGCAGGCTGAAGGGCCCGTCCAGGCCCGTGGTCGACGCGCGGGACCGGGTCGAGGTGCTGCGGGCGCTGAGCTGCGTGGACGCGGTCCTGGTGTTCGAGGAGGACACCCCGGCCGAGTCCATCGAGCTGCTGCGGCCCGACGTGTGGGTGAAGGGCGGGGACTACGAGGGGGAAGTCCTGCCCGAGTCAGAGGTCCTGGAGCGGCTCGGCGCCGAGTTCGTCGCGCTCAGCACGCTGCCGGGACGTTCGACCAGCAATCTGATCAGGGAGATCCAGTGAATATTTTGATCACCGGGGGCGCCTCCGGTCTCGGCCTGGCCACCGCCGAAGCGGTCGAGAAGGAGGGCTGGCGGGCGCTCGTCGTCGACGTGCGCGAGCCGGACCAGCGCTTCGACCACGTCACGGCCGACCTGGCCGACCGCGGGCAGGCCGAGCGGGCCGTGCGCGAGCTCGCCGAGCGGGCCGGCGGCCTGGACGGCGTGGTGACCGCGGCCGGCATCGACGCCTGCGGACGCCTGGAGGACGTGCCCGCCGACGACTGGGAGCGGGTGATCCAGGTCAACCTGCTCGGCACGGCCGCCGTCGTCCGGGCGGCGCTGCCGTATCTGAAGCGGAGCCGCGGCAAGGTGGTGACCTGCGCCTCGACGCTCGGGCTGCGCCCGCTGAGCGACGCCTCGGCGTACTCGGCCTCCAAGTTCGGCGTCGTCGGCTTCACCAGGGGCCTGGCGGTCGAGCTGCGCGGCGAGGTGGGGGTGACCCTGCTGATCCCGGGCGGCATGCGGACGAGCTTCTTCGACGGGCGTCCCGAGCAGTACAAGCCGGGCCCGGAGGCGGGGCTGAACGACCCGGCCGACGTCGCCCAGACCGTCGTGTTCGCGCTCCGGCAGCCGGCCGGGTGCGAGGTCAGAGAGCTGGTCGTCTGCCCCTCGACGGAGACGTCATGGCCCTAGAACTGCTGGCGTTGCGCGGGCTCGGCCTGGGCGACCTGCTCACGGCCGTCCCCGCGCTGCGGGCGCTGCGGCAGTCGTTCCCCGGGCACCGGATCACGCTGGCCGCGCCGAAGTCCCTGGAGGCCCTGCTGCCGCTGATCGGCGCGGTGGACGCCCAGGTGGACGTGTCCGGGCCGGGCCCGGTGCCGTTCCAGCGGCCCGACATCGCGGTCAACCTGCACGGCAAGGGGCCGCAGAGCATCGAGGCGCTGCGCGCCACCGACCCGGGCCGGCTGATCAGCTTCGGCGTCGGCCCGCCGTGGCAGGACGGCGTGCACGAGGTGCGGCGGTGGTGCGGCCTGCTGGAGTGGCACGGCATCCCCGCCGACCCCGAGGACCTGACGCTCGGCATCTCCGACCGGACGGGCCCGGTGATCGTGCATCCGGGGGCCGCCTACCCGGCGCGGCGCTGGCCGCCCGAGCGGTTCGCCGAGGTCGCGGCGGCGCTGGACGACGTGGTCGTCACCGGCAACGCCGACGAGGTGCCGATCGCCAGGAAGGTCGCCGAGCTGGCCGGGCTGCCGCCGGAGCGCATGCTGGCCGGCCGCACCCGGCTGGCCGACCTGATCGACCTGGTCAGCCGGGCGCGGCTGGTGGTCTGCGGCGACACCGGGGTCGCGCACCTGGCGACGGCGTTCTGCGTGCCGTCGGTGGTGCTGTTCGGCCCGGTGCCGCCGTCGGAGTGGGGGCCGCCGCCCGGATGGCGGCACGTGGCCCTGTGGGCCGGTCGCAAGGGCGACCCGCACGGCCTGCGCCCCGATCCCGGCCTGCTCAGGATCGAGGTGTCGGAAGTGGTCGACGCAGCTCTGGAGGTCACGTCATGAGGGCTCTGGTCACCGGCGGAGCCGGCTTCCTCGGTTCCTACCTGTGCGAACGCCTGCTGGACGAAGGCGCCGAGGTCATCTGCATGGACAGTTTCCTGACCGGCGGCCCGCGCAACGTCGAGCACCTGCTGGACAATCCGGCCTTCCGGCTCATCGAGAGCGACCTGACCGGGTACGTGCACGTCCCGGGCCGGGTGGACCTGGTGCTGCACTTCGCCTCGGCCGCCTCGCCGGCCGACTACCTGCGCTACCCGATCGAGACGTTGCGGGTGGGCAGCGTGGGCACCCTGCACGCGCTCGGGCTGGCCAGGGAGAAGGGCGCCCGGTTCGTCCTGGCGTCCACCAGCGAGGTGTACGGCGACCCGCTGGAGCACCCGCAGAAGGAGACGTACTGGGGGAACGTCAACCCGGTCGGCCCGCGCAGCGTCTACGACGAGGCCAAACGCTTCGCCGAGTCGCTGACCACCGCCTACCGCCACTCGCGCGGCACCGACACCGGGATCGTGCGCATATTCAACACCTACGGCCCGCGGATGCGCCCGTTCGACGGCCGGGCGATCCCGACGTTCATCCGGCAGTCGCTGAAGGGCGAGCCGCTGACCATCACCGGCGACGGCACCCAGACCAGGTCGATCTGCTACGTGGACGACACCGTCTCGGGCATCCTGGCCATGGCCCGCAGCGACTTCACCGGCCCGGTCAACATCGGCAACCCGGACGAGCTGACCATGCTGGAGCTGGCCACCCTCATCCGCGACCTGACCGGTTCGGCCTCGGAGATCGAGTTCATCGACCGGCCCGCCGACGATCCGAAGGTGCGCCGGCCCGACACCACCCTGGCCGCCGAGCGGCTGGGCTGGCGGGCGGAGGTGCCCGCCAAGGAGGGGCTGCGGCGCACGATCGAGTGGTTCACCGCGGAGCTCGCCGCGAACGACAGGTTCGAGGAGCTGCGTGTGTGACGGAGAACGCCGAGGGATCGGCGACTCCACGGGAGGTCGTGGGCCGGGCGTAGGTGCCCAGGTAGTCCACGTCGTGGATGACGTTGTTCGTCGCGGTGTTCCGCATGCCGCGCAGCGCGATGCCGTTGCCGGC
>NZ_JBSGCE010000076.1:0-38978 GCF_053601695.1 Nonomuraea sp. NPDC004702 | reverse complement strand
GGTACTCGACCACTTCGGGCGCGGTGGCGACCAGGTGGTCCAAGTAGGCGTCGAAGGTCGCCCGGCCGAAGTCGTGCGGAGTTCCTGGGGCGTCGTCGGCTACGCCAGTCCCGCCACCGGGTTGTCCGCATCACCGTGATCCGAGACCCATGACCACGATCGGTCCAGGTCGTCCCGCGTCTGGATTACGAAGGCATACTGACTACCTACCGCGTTCATCCCTCGAGTCTGATTGACCACCTCGGGATGCGCCATCGGAAGGACGGCCTGCTCGTCACGAGCGAGAAAGGACCACCCTGACGCAGAGGCCGAAACCCCAGGTCAGAAGACACGCTGCTACCCACGCGGCCCGTTTCCGGCGTATTCCGGAAGTAGCGGCAATTTCATTTGATGAAGAACCCAGATCGGTTGACACACCGACCGAAGGCGGCTGCCGGAACAGCGGTTTCACGGCCACCGCGAGAGGTCAAAGCGATCGTAGCGGTTGCCGAGTGACGTGATATCGAGGCCCTGAACTGCGGACTTGCGCTCCGATTACATCTAATGAAAGATCCCTTCCTTAGATGTAAGTGACGGAGGGTAGTGACAGATGCGGCAAGACAAGCTCGCACCAGGAGCTGCGGGCCTCCATCTGGTCGGCGGGTTGCCGTTACTGCGGCCCGAGGAGCAGGTGTTCGCAGCGATGCTGGAGGGCTGGCGCAACCAGCAGCTGGCCCGGAACCTGGCGTTCTCCACGATCAACTCACGGGCCAAGGCCGTGCGGGCCTTCGCCCGGCACGCCGACGCCTTCCCCTGGCACTGGTCGGCGCACCAGGTGGATGAGTGGCTGGGCGATCTGCGGGCGGTGCGCCATCTGAAGCGCAAGACGCTGCGGAACTACCAAGAGGCCATCCGCTCGTTCTGCGCCTACCTGCTCGACCCCGCCTACCAGTGGACCACCGAGTGCGAGCAGCGATTTGGCACCCACCCGATCCAGGTGGTCCACGAGTGGAACACCGCCACCCACGTTCAGGAGGCTGACGCCGACGCGGGCAAGCGCGCTTTCACCCGCAACGAGCTGATCGCTTTGTTCGACCACGCCAACGAGCAGGTCGAGCGCATCCGCGCCGCTGGTCGCAAGGGCTGGCTGCCGGCGTTCCGCGACGCGGCCCTGCTCAAGACCGCTTATGCGTTCGGGTTACGCCGCAACGAGGTACGGATGCTGGATGCCGTCGATTTTGGCCGCAACCCCGACGGGCCGGAGTTCGGCGAGTACGGCGTGCTCTACGTCCGGCATGGCAAGGCCAAGAAGGGCTCTCCGCCCAAGCGCCGCAGCGTGCTGACAGTCTGGGACTGGTCGGCGGAGATCCTGCAGGAATGGATCGTCGACATCCGCCCGCTGTTTCCCACCTCCGGGACATCGGCATGCTGGCCCTCCGAGCGCGGCCCACGCATCGGGCTGAGCTCGATCAACACCCGTCTGGCGGCCTACCGCGACGAACTCGGTCTGGATCCCGTGCTCGACTTCCATTCGCTGCGTCGCTCCTATATCACCCACCTCATCGAAGACGGCTGGGACGCCCGATTCGTCCAGGAACAAGCAGGCCACGACCACGCCAGCTCCACCTCCATCTACACCTGCGTGTCCTCCGACTTCCGCACCCGCACCCTGCGCCGGGCTCTGGACGCCACTATCGAGGCCGCACTCAAGCCGGCCAGGAGAGCACGATGAAACGGCACGTCAGCTATCAATGGCGCCTGCGCGAGATGATGGCCGCGGCCGGCATGTTCGCCGCCACCGACCTCGAACCGCTCCTGCACGAGCGGGGCATCAAGCTGTCCTCGGTGCAGGTCTGGCGCCTGGTCACCCAGACCCCCGAACGCCTGTCGCTGCCGGTGCTCGCGGCGCTCTGCGACATCTTCGACTGCACCCCGGCCCAGCTCATCGCCACCAAGGCGGAGAACGCCGCGTCCCGCAAGACCGCCACCGACGACGCCGGCGTCGCCGAGCTGCCCACGCCCCTGCGGCCCAAGCGCGCCCGCATCCGTCCCGAGGCATGACCGCCACACCCCTGACCTGCGGCGGCTGCGGCCAGGAAGGACGCCGCTACCGACGCGGGCTCTGCGGCTCCTGCGCCCTGACCGAGGACCTGCAGGCCGTCCTCGACGACGGCCACGGAATCATCCGGCCCGAACTCCTGCCGCTGTTCGAGGGCATGCGCCAGATGGACAACCCACGAGCGGGAGTGAGCTGGCTACGCCGTCCGCACGTCGCTGAGATGCTGCGCGCCCTGTCCAGCCACGACACGGCGATCACCCACGAGACCGTCGACGCCATGACGCCCTGGCGATCAGCCGCCTACCTGCGGGACCTGCTCATGCACCACGGCGTGCTGCCCGCCGTCGACCGGCACCTGCTGCTGTTTCAGCGATGGCTGGCCGAATGGCTAACCGGCATCGACGACGTCGAACACCGGCGCCTGCTCGAACGCTTCGCCACCTGGCACCTGCTGCGCAAGCTCCGCACGATCGCCACCCGGCAACCTCTCGGCATGAAGCGCAACCAGGACGCCCGCCGCGTCCTGGTCCAGGCCGCCGCCTTCCTGAGCTGGCTGGACGATCACCACACCCGCCTCGGCGGCTGCACCCAGGCCGACCTGGACGCTTGGCACGCCACCGCCTTCCTGGCCCGGCGGCCAGCCCAGGCCTTCCCGCGCTGGTGCATGACCGCCGGCCACATGCCCAAACTGGCCATCCCGACCCGCAGCACCCTCAACCCGGCCCCGATCAGCCAGCGGCAACGACTCGCCCTGATCCGCAAGGCCCTCAGCGACGAGAGCATCCCCGACCGCGACCGGGTCATCGCCCTGCTCGTCCTGCTCTATGCCCAGCCCATCAGCCGCATCCTCCGGCTCACCCTCGACGACCTCACCCGCGACGGCGACCAAGTTCTCCTGCGTCTCGGCGATCCGCCCTCACCCGTCCCCGAACCCTTCGCCGGACTCCTGCTCGGCTACACCCAGACCAGGCCGAACACCACCACGGCAACCAACCGGGACAGCCACTGGCTGTTCCCCGGCCGCCGCGGCGGACAACCGCTCGACCCCACGACCATCCAGTCACGCCTGAGCAAGCTCGGCATCCTCGCCGGCCCGGGACGCTCGGCCGCGATCCGCCAGGTCGTCCTACAGACCCCCGCCCCCGTGGTCGCCCGCATGCTCGGCTACGACGAAGACACCGCGGCCCGACTCGCCACCGCAGCCGGAAGCCCATGGAGCCGCTACGCCCCCGGCGGCCACGAACAGTGACCCCCGTCAGGCGATCAAGAGGGAACACAGATCACTCGATCATTGGCCCCTGCCAGTGCCGCACCCCGGGTAAGAGCGGCCCGCCGCCCAAGGACGGAGTGCGGGCCGCCACTACCCGCCAGCGCTGGCAGCAGGTCCACGCTCTGCTCGACCAGGGCGTCGGGCTGCTGGAATGCGCCCGCCGCCTCGGCCTGGCGTTGAACACCGTTAAGCGGTATGCCCGCATCAGTGAGCCCGAGCGGCTCGTCCGGGTGCCGAAGTACCGGTCAACGCTCGTCGATCCGTTCCGTGATCGCCCGCGCCGCCGCCGCGCCGAAGATCCCGCCGTCTCGGTTCAGCGGTTGCTCGCCGAGATCAGGGCACTCGGCTACACCGGCAGCCAGAACCTGCTGTACCGGTACATCAACCAAGGCAGGGTCGGGTGCGACCGGCTCACGATCTCGCCGAAGCGGCTGGCCGGCCTGCTCCTCAGTGAGCCAGGCACCCTGACCGATGCCCAGCGGGAACGGCTCGATGCCGCCATCGCCGCATGCGGTGAGATGACCATGCTGAGTGGCCTCGTCCGGGACTTCGCCGCCCTCCTTGACCCGAAGGATGGTAACGATTGGCTGCTGACCGCCTGGATAGAGCTCGCACGACAGGTCGACCTGCCGCACGTGCACGCCTTCACCCGGGGGCTAGTCAATGATCGCGCCGCGGTGAACGCCGCGCTCACCCTGCCGTTCCACAACGGCGGTACCGAAGGCGTCAACACCAAGACCAAGCTCCTCAAACGACAGATGTACGGCCGCGCCGGGTTCGCTCTTCTTCGCCACCGCATCCTGCTCGGTTAGCCACGTTCCGTCACCACCGAAAGTGGGCCAGAGCCGTTAACTGGACACACCCCGTCGCCTCGGCCTCGGCCTCGCTGCCTGACGGGGGATGAACTGGCCGCAGTGCCTGGTGGCTGGGCGGGGGCTGGAAAGTCGCGAATGCACCGAGGACGAGGACGTCGCCGTGGTGTTGCGGGGCCCGGTGTGCGATCTCTTCCAGGAGGTGGACGAAGCCGGGCGGGCGTTGATCTCCCTGGTGGGGCTTCGCTCAGGCTGGGCCGTGCCACCGTCTATCGCGTCCTGGAACGTGTACCGCGTACGGCGGCTTTTCGATGCAATCCGCGCCCTGCCCAAGATGGGGACAGGGCGCGGTCGCCTGTGAAACTGAGCCGTACAGCGATGCTCAGTATGGATTGGCCGAAGGCCGAGGGGCGACGACAAGTCTGACCGTGTTCGCCTCGTGGCCGCCGAACGCCTCGTGCACGTACCAGACGTCGGGGACATCTTTCGGTCGCAGGACATGGGCGGTGTAATCCCATCCGGCGCCGTCACGAGTACGCGGTTCAGGCGGGGCTTGGTGGTAGGACTCGAGAGTGGCACCCCGTTCCCGCAGCAGGGCCTTGACCTCGGCTACCGTGCGATTGGCCAGTTCCGCACCTTCCAGGATCTCGCCGCGCGCGGTGGGGTCACCAGTGAGCTCGTATCGCTCCCCGGGTCGGGCGGGACGGCCCAAGATGAGCTCGAAGGGACTGCGCAGGTTAGCGGGAATGCTCACCCCGGCCTGGCACCACGTCCGGCCGCAGCCAGTGCCTTCGATCAGTTTGATGCGGTTGTCGTCGGGTTCGCCTTCGATGGTGAACCCGTCGGGGTGGAAGGTCACTGTCCGCTGAGGAGCGGAGACCGAAGCGAGCGTGCCGACCAGGCTCGGTGAGGCGGGTTCCATGGTCAAGGTGACGTTCAGACCGTGCGCGGCGAAGTCCTCGCGAAACCGCCGGGGGTCGGCGTCGGGATCCACGATCCGCACATCGATGTAGTCGCCGTTCTTAGCGAACGCCAGCGCCTTGGCCGGTCCCACGACGAACGGCCCCACCTCCTGCGGCTGAAGCAGGACCGGAAGAGCGATCGCCATGCTCACCAGAACGACCGTCATGGGAACGAGGGTGAGCCACCGTCGCCGGATCCAGCGTCGTCGTGGCTTGGCCGAGGTGGAGGTGGAGGCGGAGTCACCGAGGATGGCCTCCAGAGTTGCCGTCAGATCGCCCGGCCGGGCCTGCACGTGCCGGGCTGGATCGTGGGCCTGGAACAGGCGGGTGAGCTGCTCGAGATCGCTGGTCACAGGATGTTCCCCTCATAAGACGGCTTGCGGTCGGCGATGGGAGATGCGTCCTCGGAGAGCAGATGGCGCAGTCGTTTACGGGCGCGGTGCAGCCGCATCGCGGCCGTCGGCCGTGAACAGCCCACCACCGCCGCAGCCTGACGCAGGTCGAGCCCTTCCCACGACATCAACAGCAGCAACTCTCGATCGGCCTCACTCAAGCTGCGTAACGCGACCAGCGCTTCCTGCCGTGCGGCAACGCCGGCGGCGTGATCCTCCTCGATGCCGGAGAGCATCAGGGACCCATCCCAGATGAGGCCATCTCGCCGACTGTCTCGTCTGATCGCGTTCGAGATGAGGTTCCGGGCGGTCGCGTACAGCCAGGGCAACGGTTGGTCGGACGGGAAGCGGCGGTACTTCTCCCAGGCCACCTTGAACGTCTCGGCTGCTATGTCCGCAGCCTCCACCGGACCCACGCGTCGCCAGGCGTACCGCAGCACCGCCTCGTAGTGTTCGTGGAACATACGGGTGAAGCCGGCCTCATCGCTCACGCTCCGTCTCCTCTGTGCTGTTCTGATGCACCATGCACCATCTACCTGGTAGATGTCGCGAGCCGGGTGAGTGTCACCGCGCGAGGCGCGGTTCTGCGTGTTGAGATATGAACTGTGGTCCCTACTCGCCGGCTGCACAGCTCGCAAGCGAAGAACGATCTCCTCTATCTTCAGAAATCTTCGATTCTCCGACACCTCAGACCGTTCGTCAGTCCCACCAGAATTCCCACGAGTTGAGTTCGACAAGACGCTCCGCGTAGGCGGCAAGCGTGGAGGGGTGACTGTTCTGCCAGATGTTGTCCGGGCAGAAGGCGAAGTGTTCGGCCGCAACGTGGAGCGCCTCCTGCAGCGTCGAAGGCGGGGCGGCGATGCTCAGATACAGGGTGGCGTAGCCGACGCCGACGACCACGGCGCCGAATCGGTCCTCCCAGCTGCGCACGACGGCGGCGATCTCACCAGTGTCGTTGATGTAGTTCACCGGGCCCGTCCAGCCAACGGCGGCCAGGGCATCCGCTCCCCGGCCCGCTGCGGCCAGACCGAGACGCATGGCCGGATTTCGGGCGTTGAGGTGGGACGCGTAATCGACTGCGAACGAGGTCGGCTCTGCGGTGAACGGCTTGCCCGGCGCCAATCCGGGCCAGAGCTGACCGTAGGGTGCGGTCACGGCGATTTGCTCGATCTCCGGCAACCAATCGGTGTCCGTATCGACCTTGGTGCATCCTGCCCACCAGGTCGCCAGGAGAGCAGCGTGGTCGTGGAGATCCGGAGAAGTGATCATCTCTGGATAGAGTTCTCCGGATTCCCACGGCCTGAAATCGTCATCATGCGGCGAAGGTTCCAGCAGCAGCGGCCACAACCCCGTTCGCCTGTGGGCTTCATATACAGCCGTCCACAGATCAGCCGAGGCCGAATCCACCGTCATCCATAGGCCCGGACGGCCTTCGCCCTCGTCCGTGTCGACGAGGCGGCCCGGTGGCAGCAGGCCGCATAGTTCCACGATGCTGTCCCCACGACCGGTCAGCGCTGCCAGTTCCGACAGAAGCTGCTGTTGAGAGCACATCCCAGCACGATAGGACCTGATCGCCACAGGCGGCTGAGGGTCAGAACGTCCCCCGGCTTCCGAACGCCATGCAGCGGCGAAGACACCGCGTCATTTACCGTCGAAGATCACAGGGACACTCCTAGCCGGATGAGACGCGTGTGGGTGATCGTATCGGGTCGCATCCCTTGGACCTCGTGCAGGCGCTTGACGGTGCCGCCCAGCACCCTGGCGAGGCGGGGGTTCAGGATCAACGCAGGTCAGAGACAACTTCGTTGGGATTTCTTCATTGCTACCGGGACCCCGAGTACGCTGAGGAGGCTGAGTCGTGGCCGCGCCGATTGGGCTGCTGCGCGCCGGCGAAGTCGTCGCCGGGCCGGCCGGGAACGGCAGGGGGCTGCTGAGTGAGTAGGTCGGCGAGCCGGTGGACGGCGTGCTCATCCAACCGCGTCTCGCCGCGGTCGTAGCGCTGTGTGGTGATGGGGGAGGCGTGGCCTAGAAGCTTCTGGACGTCCTCCACCGGGACGTCTGCGGCGAGCAGGAGAGTCGCGGCGGTGGCGCGGAGCATGTGCGGGGTCAGCTTGGCCACGTCCAGGCCGGCGGCACGGGCGGCGCGACGTAGCGCGGTCTGCTGCCGCCACCGGTCGAAGCCGCGGCCGTCGGCGCGCCGCAGCAGCAGGTCGCCCGGCTTGCGGCCGGCCATCAGCGGCCGCAGCAACGCCATGACCATCTCGGGCAGCGGCACCACGATGACGGCACCACCCTTAATCCGGAAGCGGATCACCCAGTGGCCCGCCGAGCGTTCCACCCGACCGACCGTCAGGCTCTCCAGTTCACCGGCGCGCATCCCGGTGATGGTCAACAACGCCACTGCGGCGGCGTCGGCCGGGTGCTGGGCGGCGATCGCCTGGGCGCCACGCAACAAGGCGGTGCCCTCGGCCAGATCGAGGGCGGGCGTGGTGCCAACCTTGCCGACCTCGGGCGCCTCCACCCACTGGGCCGGACTGTGGCCGATCACCTGGCGGCGGACGGCATAGGCGTACAGCGATTTGAGGTTGGACAGGTGCCAGGCCAGCGTGGCCGGGGCCAGCGCCTTGCCGCCGCGGTTCAGGCCGGCGGCGGCGCCGCCGCCGGTGCCGAGCTGGTCGAGGTAGGCGACCACGACGTCCTCGGTGACCTGCCACAGCCCGGCGCCAGGCACGGTCAGTGCCCACCACCGGACGAACTTGGCCACCACGGCCAGCCGGTCGCGCCGGGTGGCGGCGGTCTTGCCCGCGCGCAGCCAGGCCGCCACCGTCGGCCAGCCGGCCCGCTGGTGCGTCGCCGGGTCGTCATCGCGGGGCAGCGCGTCGACGAGGTCGACGTCGGCGCCGGGCACCTCACCGCCGTCACGCGGCCGGCGCCGGGGACGCAGCCCGGCGATGTCGCCGACCGAGGCCACCAGCGGCGACGGCGGCGGCAGTGGCGGCTCGCCCGCCCGGCCGAGCGGGCCGATGGCTCCGCCGCCATACCCACCGGAGCCCACGACCGTCGCAGCGGCAGGCGGGACAGTGCTCGCGCCGGGACGCCACACCGTGGTGGGAACGAGCACCTCTTCTCCGCGGCCCATCTGCTGTCCCATCACGGGCGGACTCCCGACGTTCGGCCTGCCGGGCCGTCCACCGCATCGGCATCGGGCTCGCCATGCCTCGCCTGGCCTGGCCCCGGCGCGACCGGCTGGGCGGCCCGCTCCAGGAGTTCCTCCAGGTCGCACACCAGCGGCGGCCAGGTGGCGGTGCCGGGGCGGATGGCCTCGAGCGGGAGCTGGCCGGTCAGCACGCTGAGCCGGGCCCGGACGGGGTGCGGGCCCACGACGGCCAGCCGGCGCACGCACAGCCGTAGCGGATGCGCGGTGTCCGGGTGGTCCAGATGGCAGGACATCCGGCGGCCGCCGAACATCTGCTCGGCCTCATCCAGGGGGTGGGCGCCGCCCCGGGTGTCGCCTTCGGTTGCCTGGATCAGCTTGCGGATGTCCTCGTCGCTGTAGGCGGTCAGATCGGTGTCACGCCGCCACGGGCATATCCGCTCGACGCCGCACGGCCGCGAGCGGAACTCCAGCGTGCCCGCGCCCTCGACCGCTCCGTCCAGTGCGGGAGTGGGGGGCCGGCGTGTGGCGCTGGCCTGCTCTGGGACCTGCTCATGTGCCGCCATGGACGGTGTCTTTCGTCACGTGCTCAGCCTTCCGCGCCGTTCGGTGGAGACGCCGGCGGAGTCTCCCCACCGGCTCGTCGAGGGCGGCGCCTGCTCGCTCAAGCCGGCCAGCCGATCGAGGGCGTCGAGTTCCGCGGCCCGCCCGCGCAGCTCGTCAACGGTGTGCAGTAGCCGGCGCGTGCCGCCGCTGAAACCGTGGCGCGTCGGCGAACTTCTCGTCGAGCGACCGCAGCCGTTCGACAGCGTAGCGCCGTTCCTCGGCGAAGGCGCGCACGGTCTGCCGCCGGGTGGCTCATTTGCGACTCCTTACTCAGGGCCTCTCCGCGCGGGAAGCCCGGGCGCGTCGGGCCTTCCGACAGCCGACGATCATCCTATCTCACACAACTGGAATTGTGTGAGATCTTTCAGCCTTCCGATTTTTCCGTATCCGCATCCGTAGAAGACGATACGAATACGAAACGGATATGACACTGATAGGATCTCCAGCATGAGCGTGGGCGAGGAAGCGACGGAACCAGCGAGTCGGCACACCGGGGATTTCAGCGGCGAACACGTCGCCGGTACCTCCGGGGGTGAACCGTTCGGCCCCGGGGACGGAGAAGTGGTGCCGGAGCCGCTGTCCGGCCGGGTGGAGGAGGCAGTCGCTGCCGAGCGCGCCGCGCGTACCCGCGCCGCCGGTCGGCGGGCCTGCCGGTACTGCGGCGGCGCCCTGCCGCCGGGCAAGCGTGCCGACGCGCTGGACTGCAGCGCCGATCACCGCACCCGGTACCACCGCGAGCGCGTCCCGGCCGAGACCGCCGCCGCCCGCGACAGCGGCGAGGTGCGCCTGGAACAGGCCCAGGCCGTCCTCGGGCCCCTGGCCGACCAGATCGCCGCCGTGGCGACCGGGCTGCGCGCCAACCTGGAGCAGGCCGTCGCCGACACGATCGCGCAGGCCCAGGCCGCCCGCGCCGACGCCGCGCGGGCCCGCCGCGAGAAGAACGCGGCCGACACCCGCGCCGAGCTGGCCGACCGCCGCGCCCAAGCCGCCCTGGACAAGCAAGAGGCCGCCGAACGGGAGCAGCGCCGCGCCGAACGGGAGGCCGACAGCAAGGTCGACGCGGCCAAGGCCGACGCCCGCGACGCCTGGGCTCAGGTAGCCGAGCACGAACGCGCCCGCGGCGCGGCCGAGCAGGCCCGCGACGACGCACTGCGCGAGCGGGAGCAGGCCGAGGTCGAGCAGCAACGGACGGCCGCCCTGCTGGAGGAGGCCCGGCGGGAGCTCGACCGGCTGCGCGCCGCCGCAGAAGAACACGCCCGGCGCGCCGAGACGCTGCGGGCCGCGGCCGCCGAGGCCGACCTCGCCCGCGAGCGTGCCGAGCACGACAGCCGCCAGGCCCAGGCCCGGGCCGAGACCGCCGAAGGCCGCGCCGAGACCGCCAGGCAGGAGGCGGCCGAGGCGCGTTTGGCCCTGGTCGCCGCGCAGGGCGAAGCCGCCGGCGCCGCGCGGCTGCAGGCCCGCGCCGAGGACGAGTTGCGCCAGGCCGGCACCGAGCGCGACCTCCAGCGCGAGCGCGCGGTGGCCGCCGAACAGCAGGCCCGCACCGCCCAGGCCGAACGCGAGCGCGACGCCGAACAGGTGCGGGAACTACGTGACCGGCTGACCGCCGCCCAGACAGCTGCCGGGCTGGTGCTGCCCGAACTGGCCGACCTCAGCGGTGACCTCGGCGACGGCGCCCGCGGCGTGTCACTGCCCGAGACCGGCATCGCCGTCGCCCGGCAACCGGACGGCACCGTGGTGCTGCACCACCACAACCGGCAGATCCGGCTGGGCGACGGCGAGCACGCCCCCGCCCGCGCCCGCGCTCTGGCCGCCGCGCTGCTGGCCCTCGGCTCACCACGATCCTGAGCTCAAGGCCATCGCCCTGCGGCAGATGGCCGACGGTGGGCCAGGGACGATCTCGCTGGGCCGGCACACGTGGCCAAGCTGCGGTGGAATTCCGAAGAAGAGTGGATACGGTCGGAAAACCCGGGATACCCGGCGATCCTCATGAGGACGGACTTCATGCTGGCCAGGCACGATACAAACCAGGCACGTGTCACCGGCTGTCTATGACCTCTTCGGCAGTCGGACGAGGAGCACCGCCCAGACCGAGGTCCGGGCGATGCTCGTTCTTTGTCAGCGCAGACCGAACGCCTTCAGTGTCGTCTGCTCCACCCGGTTGCCGTCGGTGTCCCAGGCTTCCGCCTTGAGACTGACGGTGCCCGTGGTGTTGTCACGGGACGGGTAGGTCGCGGTCGCGGTGTAGGAGCCGCCCTTCTCCTTCGAGAGCTGGACCGGGTTCCACGTCTTGCCGTCGTCCGTGCTGGCCCACACCTTCAGCCCGGCGATCTTCGGCATCGCCTCCAGCGAAGGACCGTGCCCCGCGTTGACGGTGAAGCGGTGGCGCCCGGTGGCCACGGTGTTCCGCAGGTCGAGCGTGTCATCCAGGTCGAAGCCGACGGTGACCATCGGCTCGGGACGGCACGGATCGGCGGACACGACGGCGCAGATGTGCCCGGGCTTCACCGTGTCCTTCTCCGCACGGAACGAGGTGAACGTCCAGACTGTGTTGATCGTCTTGCTCGTCGCCGAAAGCCGGTACGTGGCCTTCTCCGGGGGCAGCCTGAACAGGGGGATGCGGTTGATGTTGGTCAACGGCACGTCGGTCCCGTCCTGCTTGGTGAGACGGTAGGTGTAGCTGAAGATCCCGCCCATGTCGTCGTGCTGCTGGAGCCCGCCGTTCACCCTCATCGTGTGGAAGACGGGGAAGAGCAGGTCGCCGCGCCTGCACAGGTCGCACGGGGTGTTCAGGCCCAGGGTCGCCGGGTACGGCCTGGCGGGGTCGGGCACCCGGTACACCTGGTCCGGAGCCGTGTAGCCGCCGGGCGTGCGCGGTCCTGCGAACATCCGCTGCTGGGTGCGGACCGCCTTGTCGTAGACGTCCAGAGCGTCGCTCGTCTCGACGGTGTTGTCCGACGGCCTCGCCACGCTGATGTTCAGCTGCATCACGTCCGCCGCCAGTGGACCGACGTAGTCACGCCGGGTGTGCGGACCGACGGCCGACCAGGTGCCGAGTTCGACGGCCTGCGCGACGAGGAGGCGTTCGTCCTGCTTCCAGGCCAGGCGGTGGTCGGAGAACTTGGTGGCCGGGTCCGGGGCCACGTGCACCACGTCGACCTGGGCGAGCTGGTTGCGCTTGTAGGTGTGGTTCAGCGATTCGGGAATCCTGCCCTCCTGGTACTCCTTCAGCGCGTACGTGAAGGGGGTGTCCGGCGTTCCCGTCACCCGGATCGTGACCGGGCCCTTGGCCAGCCGGTCGCGTACCGCCGCGCCGTCACGGGCGGACAGGGACACGTTGGCGATGCCCAGCTCCTTGAGCTCGCCGGTGAACGGCGCCTGCGAGATCGGCAACGGCAGGGAGCATCGGGGCATCGTCTCTGACGGCGCACTCGGGAACGCCACCACACCGGCGGCCCCGGCCGCGCGCAGGTTCTGCACCACCTCGATCGGCACGCCGCAGGCCGTGCCGAAGATGTTCGCCTGCAAGCCGGTCTCCAGCAGCGCCAGCTTGCCCTTGAGGTCGAGCCCGGCCAGTTCCTCCGGGGTGCCCGTTCCCACGTTCACCACCGGGAGATCCTGGGTTCCGGTGAACGGCACCCAGCCGGGATGGCCGTTCTGGCTCTCGACCCCCTCGTACTCGTCATGCATCCCCGGGACGGCCTGGATGCCGGGCATGCCCTTGCCGAGGAGGGACATGCTCACCTCCGACTGGCCGAGAATCGCCTGCTGGGCGAAGCGGAACGTGCCCTTGGTGACGCGCTTGGTCGGGGTGGCCCAGACCAGGTCCCAGGGGCTGTGGTCGAGCACGCCCGCGTACCGCGCGCCGTTCTCCGTCGTGCGCTGGTACGTCTCGATCACGGTGTTGTTCAGCGGACCGGCGGGAGTGGGCGTGCCGAACCGCACCTGGCTGGCCTTGCGCAGGTCGAGCGTGATCGTGGTGTCCTCGGCGACGTTCACCTCCGGATCACTCAGCCAGGCGTAGTTGGTGCGCGAGTCGTCATCGATCCAGCTGGCCAGCTCCATCACGCTGTAGGTGCTCGGAGGCACCCGGATCGTCACCACGCCCGGTTCCGGGACGGCGACGCCGTCGGGCTCCTCGTCCGAGTCCGTCACGCTGATGACGTCGAGCCCCGCGGGGGTCAGCGGGGCGCCGTCCCGGCCGATCGTCTTGACGGTGAGCGTGACCCTCGGTCCCGCGATGAAGAGGCCGACCGGGGTGCTGAGCCGTACGTCGCCCGCCTCGGCGGTGATGGCGCCGCCGTACGCGCCGAAGCCGAGGTCGGCCGCGTCGAGCGTGACCGTCGCGGCCGCGGTGCCGCCGGCGGGGATGGTGAGGGTCTTGTCGGCGCTCAGCGCGCCCTCGATCGGCTTGCGCTTGCTGTCGGACAGCGTCGGGGTCAGCGTGAGGGTGACCGGCTGGTCCGTCAGGTTCGCGTAGGTGACCTGCTTCGTGGCGGTCTTGCCGTCGCCGAAGTCCAGGTTCGCGGTGGCGGCGACGACCTGCTGGGAGGCCGCCCTGGCCACGTCGACCCGGCCGGCGCCCCCTTCGTAGACGGTCAGCCCGACCTGCTTGCTGGTGCTCATCAGCGCGGCCTTGTACTGCGCCGCCGTCCAGTCGGGGTGGCGCTGGGCCAGGATCGCCACGGCGCCCGCCACGTGCGGGGTCGCCATCGAGGTGCCGTTGGCGGAGGTGTAGTAGTCGTCCACCGGCGTGCCCATCGCGGTGCCCGCGGCCCGCGCGGCGACGATGGCGAAGCCCGGGGCGGCGATGTCCGGCTTGAGCGCTCCGTCCAGGCGGGGGCCGCGGCTGGAGAAGCCGGCCAGCTCGTCGGTCTTCGTCGTGGCCGCCACCGTCAGGGCGGCCTCTGCGGTCCCCGGCGTGTTGACGGTCCGTGCTCCGGGCCCGTTGTTGCCCGCGGCGATCACGAACAGCGTGCCGGTGCTCGCCGTCAGCTCGTCGACGGCCTGCGACATCGGGTCGGACCCGTCGCTGACGCCGCCGCCGATGCTCATGCTGACGACCTTGGCGCCGCTGCTCGCGGCCCACTCCATGCCGTCGATGAGCCAGGACGACTCGCCCTGTCCGGCGTTGTCGAGCACCTTGCCGATCAGCAGCTTGGCGCCTGGGGCGGCGCCCTTGTTCTTCCCGTCGGACGCACTGCCCGAGCCCGCGATCGTGGAGGCCACGTGGGTCCCGTGACCGTGGCCGTCGGTCACGTCCTGGCCGGGGACGAACGAGTGCGTTTCCGCGAGCACGCCCGCCAGGTCGGGATGCTTGGTGTCGACGCCGGTGTCGAGGACGGCGACCTTCACCCCGGTGCCGTCGAACCCGGCGGCCCAGGCCTGGGGCGCGCCGATCAGCGGAACGCTCTCGGCCAGGTTGACCTGCACCTTCCGGTCCAGCCAGAGCTTGGCGACGCCCTGCTTGAGGGTGCGCGCAGCCGTACCGCCGTCGCGGACGGCGCTCCAGAAGTCGCCGGCCGTGGCCTTGTCGACCTGTAGTCCGGCGCCGCTGATGCTGGTCAGGTCGGTGGCGGTGGTGGTGGCCGGCAGTGCGTCCGCCGCCGCCTTCACCCCGCGCCGTCCCTTTGGGTACTGGACGATGACCGGCAGCTGCTTGGTCTCGGCGTCGGTGTAGCCGTTCTCGGCCAGGTACTCGACGTTGAACAGTTCCTTGTCGACGTTGCCCGCGTTCACGGCGGCCATGGCGTCGGTCGGGAAGACGTACACGCCCTTGGGCGTCGCCCTGGTCAGGAAGGCGGGCGCCGGGCCGCCCGGACGGGCGGCGGGCTCCACGTCGACCTGGTGAGCGCCGCCCCGGTCCGACAGGGTGACGGTGTCGCCGGTGATGAGCGTGATCTTGTGCGTGCCCGCCGGCAGCCGGTCCAGATCGGGCTGCGCGGCCGGCACGGCCAGCGCACCCGGAGTGGAGACGGCGGACAGCGAGCCGGCGAGGGTCACCGCGGTGACGACGACGGCGGATCCGCGCCGTAACAGGCGCGAGAAACTAGGCATGGGGCTCCTCGGGAGGTGAGTCAGGCAGGCGGGCGGTCAGACGTCGACCCATCCGTCATCGGGCACTAGGGCAGCGGGGTCCTCGTCGGGCTCCTGGTCGCCCTCTTCGGGCTCCTCCGGGTGCTCAAGGTCACGCTGCGGATCGGTTCCGGACATGACGCCCATGGTCTGCGGCGCGCCCCCTACCTACCTATGGGTAAGAATCCCCATTTATGCCCCGCCGTCCAGCCTTCGGGCGAGCGCGGCCCGCGAACGCAGCCCGAGCTTGCGCAGCGCCGCGCTGAGATGCTTGTCGACCGTCTTCGTCGACAGGAAGAGCTCCGTGGCGATCTCTCTGTTCGTCAGCCCGGTCGCCGCCAGCGTCGCGACCTCCCGCTCCCGGGGTGACAGGTCGCCGCCGTAGCCGCTCGGCCCGCCCCGGTGCCGGGCCGGCGAGGGGACGCCGCGCCGCCTGGCCAGGTGGGAGGCACGGTCGAGGTCCCAGCGGGCACCGAGCGCGGCGTACCCGGCCAGGGCCGCGTTCAGCAGCTCGGCGGCGCGCTCGTCGGCGAGCGCGAACAGGCCGGCGGCGGCCAGCTCGCGCGCCTGGGCGGCCTCGTACGGGCAGCCGAGCCGGTCGTAGTCGTCAACCGCGGCCAGGAACTCGGCGGATGCGGTGGCCGGGTCCGACGCGCCGGCGGCCAGCAGGCCGCGGGCGTGGGCGAGCGACGGTGGCGCGAGCGGCGCGTCCAGCGTGGCGAGCTCATGGCCGAGCCGGTCGGTCAGCGCCTCCGCCTCGTCCTGGCGCCCGGCTGTGACCAGCGCGTCGACCAGCGGCGGCAGCACCCGCACGGCCACCGGCCAGAGCCGTTTGGTGTCCCACACCGCGATGGCCGCCGCGAGCCCGGCGGGCGGTTCGCCGCCCTGCCTGAGCAGCGCGCCCATCGCGATCGGCAGCACGTCGATCGCGCCCATCCGCGTCGCCCGCTCCACCACGTCAAGCAGCCCGAGCCTGGCCTCTTCCACCTCGCCGGAGGCGAGCGTCAGGCAGGCCCTGAGAATGTCCAGGACGGCGAGTTGGCGCGGGTGCCCGGCCAGCCGTTCGGACAGGAATTCGACCTCCTCCCGCAGGCCCGCCCACGCACCGCGCGCGTAGGCGAGGGCTGCGTACGACGCCCGGCATTCGAACTCCATCCACCGGGTCACGTCGCAGCCCGGAGCCCCGAGCAGCGCGGCCGAGAGCATCCGGTCGGCGACCTCGTACCGCCCGGCGTAGCACGCGTCCTCGCCGAGTGAGCAGAACGCCCCCACCTCCCTGCGGTTGACCGGCCTGCCGCCCGTCTGCGCCAGCAGCCGGTCCGACAGCTCTGCCCAGCGGGGATCGCCCACCGCCGTGAGCACCATGGCGACCTTGCCCAGCACGAACGCGCGCAGGGGCGCGTCATCGATCGCGGGCAACTGCTCCAGCGCCCGTTCCAGCCAGCCGACGTGCTCGGCCAGCGGCACGTCCGGAGTCGTCGGCAGGCCGAGCCCCACCATCGCCTGTGCCAGCAGGTCGGGGCGCCCGTCCAGCGACTCCACCGCGTCGGTGAAGGCGCGCCACTGCAGCGGGGGCTCCGCCGCCGTCCGGTCCAGGCCCAGCGCGTACAGGAAGCGCAGCTCCCCGCGCAGCGGCTGTGGCGGGTCGTGCGCGAGCGCCGCTGACAGCGCGTCGAGCTCGGCGACGACCTTCAGCGTCCTGGTGCTCGCCCAGCCGAGCTTGACCGCGAGTTCCGCCCGCCGTACCGGGTCGAGCGGGGCCTCACGCAGCACCGCCTTCAGCAGGTGCGCCGCCTCGTCGTCGTCACCGAGCGCGGTCGCCTGGTCGGCGGCCTGCTCGGCCGCCGACACCCAGGCGTCCAGTTGCCCGGAGTGGCGCAGGTGGTGCGCGAGCTGCCCGAGCGGCACCGGGCTGAGCCGCGCCACCGCCGCACCCGCCCGCGCGTGCAGGTCGCGCCGCCGCGACAGCGGCACGCTGCCGTACACGGCCTGTACGGCCAGCAGATGCCTGAACCCGACCAGCCCTGACCGCTCGATCAGCAGGCCGCGTTCGAGGGCCTCGTCCAGTCCGGTCTCCGCCTCGCCCGCCGGGATCCGGCAGGTGGCCAGCAGCGTGCCGATCGGGACGTGCGCCTCCAGCACCGCGCTCGCCTCGACCACTGCGCGGGCGGCGGGAGACAGGCGGCTGACCCGTTCGAGCACCGAGTCGCGCACCCCGGCGGGGACGTCGAGCTCGTCGATCGTCTTGCGCGCCCAGCCGCCGTCGCGCCGTACGAGGGTGCCGCGGGCGCGCAGCAGCGCCAGCAGCTCCTGGATCGCGAACGGCAGGCCCGACGTGCGGTCCCGCAGGTAGAGCGCGAAGTCCTCGGACACGCGCGGGGCGCCGAGGATCGAGGCGGCCAGCTCCTGCGTCTCCGCCGTGCTGAACGGGACCAGCGCCACCCGGGTCCTGGCCACGGCCGTGGGCAGCCGGGAGGTCAGCGCCCGCACGCCGACTCCCACTTCCTCGCCGCGGTAGGTGAGGACCACGCTCAGGCCCGGCGGGGGATCCGACAGCAGGTAGCCGAGGAACTCGACGGTCTGCTCGTCGGCCCAGTGCATGTCCTCCAGCACCAGGACCACCGCGCCGAGGGTGGTCAGCAGCTCGGCCAGCCCGCGGAACACGCGGTGCCGCTCGCCGACCCGGTCGTCCAGCGGCTCAGGGACGAGCGGGAGGACGTGCGCGAGCTCGGGCAGCAGCGGCCGCAACGCCCCCGCCACCGGTGACAGGGAGACGGCCGCCAGCAGTTCGCCGGTGCCGCGCAGCGCTTCGAGCACCGGGCCGAGTGGGAACGGCTCGCGGATGTGCCCGCAGCCGCCGGTCAGCACCAGCGTCCCGGCCAGCTCGGTGGCCAGCTCCCTGACGAGCCGGGTCTTGCCGATCCCCGCCTCGCCCTCGACGACCGCGACTGCCGGGGGGCTGCCGAGCGTGGCCAACAGCGCGGACAGCTCTGTCGCCCGGGCGACCAGTTTCGGCGAGACGATCTGTGCGCTGCTGGCGCTTCGGGGGGTCACGTCACCGGCCTCGTTCGAGATCAGAACGAGGTTCAGCCTACTAGCTAGTAGTTCAGCTCGATTTCATGATGGAGAGGCCACCGTCCCCAAGAGCGGCCGGCTCGGGCGCGGGTCTGGTGGTGGCGCCGACGTTGGGACAGGGCCGGCGCGTACGTGAGCGGCCGGGTGCCGGTGGCGGTGCCAGGCGTCGTAGCGCCGGACCTTGGTACCGCAAGCACAGAGCTCATGTGCAAGTGCGGCTGGAGTTGGAGACGCTGCTGGAGGAGATCGTCAAGCTGCGGCGGGCTAATGCGCGGGCGCCAAGGTGTGGGTGACTTCGGCGAGTCCCATTCACAGGCCTCCGGAGCTGGATCAATGTTCCAGCAACCCTCCATCACCTCATCCGGTAGTGCTTCGCGCAGAAACATGAAGTCGGGGCCGTCAGCGGTGCGATTGCACCAAGATCTACCCACTTGTGGGTGTTCTCCTTGTCGAGGTCCAGCAGGTTCACCGCCCGATGCCGCCGCGCCGCCCCGGGGCGGACACGCACCCGGGCGCGGGCCTGACAAGACCGGCCAGTGAACGACGGTCCCTGAAACACCAACCCCCTCATCACGGCGAGCGGGTGCCCAGGGCAGGCCCGCCGAGTCCAGGTACGCGATCACTCGCGATCAGTGGCCGAGGTCCGGAATCCATCCAGTCCGAAGGTCAGGAGCCGCTCTCCCTGGGGTGGGGAGCTCTGCTCGCCTGCCCATGCCGCCGCGTTGACCAGCGCATACAGGTCCGGGGCGGTGACATCCGGCCGTACTTCACCGGCCGCTCGCGCCCGGGCCAGCAACTCCTCTCCGGCAGCGAGCACCGCCTTGCATGCCGCGTGCAGTTCGGAGGTTTCATCCTCGACGGCCTGCATAAGCGTGGCGCCGAGCCCTCGGTAGATCGTCGTGTGCACCATTGCCGCCCGCGCCCAGGTGGCCAGGCCATCGAAGGGTGAGCGCTCGGTGAGCAGTTCAGCGCCGGTCGCAGCCAGGGCCTGCATCCGATCACCCATCAGCGCCTCCAGTAGAGCCCGGCGGGTGGGGAAGTGGCCGTAGAGCGTGCCGTTGGCCACCCCGGCCCGGCGCGCGATCGCCTCCAGGGAGAAGTCCGCGCCGTGCTCGGCGAACGCGGCCGCCGCCTCGGTCAGCAGCCGTTCGTAGTTGCGCTGTGCGTCGGCCCGCATGCGACGACGGGGTGGCGGTGTGTCGGCGTTCATGAGCAGAACCCTCGCTTGAAAAGTTGAGACTATCTCGATATTTTCTCGGGACAGTCTCAACTTTACCGTTTCCGGAGGACCCTCACATGACCACACCCGTGGAGCATTCGCTCACCACCACCACCACCACCGCGAGCAGGGCCGGCAAGCCTGTCCTGGTCACCGGCGCCACCGGCCGGCAGGGCGGAGCCACCGCCGCACGCCTGCTGGCCGACGGCTGGCCGGTCCGCGTTCTGGTCCGGGATCCCGTCGCCACGGCCGCCCGCGGACTGGCCGCAGCGGGCGCCGAGCTGCTGATGGGTGACCTGGACGATCCCAGCAGTCTCAAGTCGGCCATGACCGACGCCTACGGCGTCTTCGCCGTCACCCCCGACGACCCGGACAGCGAACGCGAGATCCGGCGCGGCCGTCACCTGGCCGAGGCTGCGGCTGCGGCCGGTGTCGCGCACCTGGTCTTTGCCTCCGTCGGCGGTGCCGAGCGAGGCACCGGCATCTCCTACTGGGAGAGCAAGTGGGCCATCGAGCAGCACATCGCCGCCCTCGGACTGCCGGCCACCATCCTGCGACCGGTGCGCTTCATGGAGAACCACGCCATCCCCGGGCTTGAGCTGGGCGGCATCTCCACCGACGGAGTCCTGCGCCACCTGTTCGCTCCCGATGTGCCCGTGCAACTCGTCGCCGTGAGCGACATCGGCGCCTTTGCCGCCCTCGCCTTCGCCGACCCCACCGCCTATCTCGGCCAGGCCCTGGAGCTGGCAGGCGACGAACTGACCCCCGAGGCCACCGTGCGCCTGATCAGCCGGCAACTCGGGCGCCAGATCACCTACCAGCAGGTCGCCGGCGAGGAGCTGAACCTGAGCAAGGACGCCACTCGGGCCTTCACCGCCCAGCGCGGACTATGGCGCGCCGACATCCCCGCCCTACGCCACCGCCACCCGGACCTGCTGGACTTCCCAAGCTGGCTGGACCAAGGCGGCGCCGAAGCCATCGCCAAACTCCTCAAAGGCTGACTCGTCCGACTCGCCAGCAACCGGTGCGGCCGCTCGTCCGCGCCTCGAACGATCGCGACATGACCACAGTTCGTGAAGCGGTTGCGATTGGTGGCCCAGGGGTGGAGGAGCAAGTGACTGGTCAGCCTACGTCCTGACATCCGGCCGTCCCCTCCGATCCAGTCGCCAACCTTTGCAACGGGCGGCCCTCGCGTGCATTAGCCGGCAACATCGTCGACTCCGCGTTACCACGATCAAGAGACCTCGCCGTACGAGTGGTCGGAGCGGAGGGCCAGCACACCGACGATTCCGTCGCGGGACAGCAGGCCGGGGACATCCCCGCGGGCGAGCCGTCCGATCTTGGTCCCGCGGCGGAGGGCGAGGACGGGGGAGTGGTGCCGGAGCCGCTGCCCGGCCGGGTGGAGGAGACGGTCGCTGCCGAGCGCGCCGGGCGTACCCGCGCCGTCGGTCGGCGGGCCTGCCGGTACTGCGGCGGCGCCCTGCCATCGGGCAAGCGTGCCGATGCGCTGGACTGCAGTCCCGACCACCGCACTCGCTGTCACTGCGAGCGCGTCCCGGCCGAGACCGCTGCCGCCCGCGACAGGGGAGAGGTGCGTCTGGAGCAGGCTCAGGCCGTCCTCGGGCCGCTGGCCGACCAGATCGCCGCCGTGGCGGGTGGGCTGCGCGCCGACCTGGAGCAAGCCGCACCGACACACTCGCGCAGGCCCGCGCCGCCCGCGCCGACGCCGTGCAGGCTGCCGCGAGAAGAACGCGGCCGGCACCCGTGCCGAGCTGGCCGACCGCCGCGCCCAGGCCGCCCGGGAGAATCAGGAGGCGGCCGAACGAGAGCAGCGCCGCATCCGGCGGGAGGCCGACAACAAGGTCGACGCGGCCAAGGACGATGCCCGCGACGGCATCGGTCGGGTGGGCGCGGCCCGCGCTCTGCTGTTCGGCGAGCTGTTCGACAACGTGGCGAACTGTGTGGCGTGTCAGGCCGACCGTGTTCTCGCCCGTGCTGCTTGGGTCACCGGCCTACGGCATGTCGACGATCGCCGGCCGAAGTGGACGCCAGGCGCACCGGCGCTGGTGTCTCAGCGCAGGTCGGAGAGAATGGCTGTCGTGCTTTCTCCCCGTGCGTCCGTGCTTCGCCGAATGAAGACTCTGGCAGTTCTGGAGTCCGTCAACATTCCGCTGATCGCCGGGGTGCTGATCGGCATACTGGGCATGCCCTTGACCGTAGCCAACTCGGCAGGGCTTGTGCTGGTCCTGCTCGTCTTGGCCGAGGGCGGCGTGTACTGGTGGTTGAAGAGCACCCAGCTCTCTTCGCGGGCTCCCGTTCCGGCAGGGATGGCGATGTATCGCATAATCTCTCGGATCAACGTCGGCCTGCTGGTGGCGGGGGCCGTCGTGGTGGTTGCCGGCCTGGTCAGGGGCGCGTCCGGCACGCAGGTCTGGCCGGGGGCGGCGCTGTGGGTGTTCGCGCTGTTGGAGCACGTGAACTACTTCCATCTGCAGCTCATGCATGACACCCGCGCCGATCTGGGTCGCTTGATGAGGACTGGCCGCCTGCGCCGCTCACATTTGGCTCTCGATATGGCTCGCGTTTCCGGGGGCCACGGGTTGTAAGCCTTCGAGGGTGCAAGTCATCCCAGCCCCCGCTGCTAGGGACTGTTTCTTAGATCAAGTTCGGAGCCAGATGACCAAGGTGGCCAGGGTGACGGTGCCGAGGAAGCTGTAGGCGCGCTTGTCGTAGCGTGTGGCCACGGCCCGAAAGTTCTTCAGCCGGTTTATGGCCCGTTCGACGACGTTGCGTGCCTTGTAGCGGTCGGCGTCGAAGCTGGCGGGTCGTCCCCCGGCAGAGCCGCGCCTGCGGCGGTTGGCACGCCGGTCGCGCGGTTCGGGGATGGTGTGGCGGATCTTGCGGCGGCGCAGGTAGAGGCGGTTGGCGCGGGAGGAGTACGCCTTGTCCGCGGCCACGCTGTCAGGTCGGGTGCGTGGGCGTCCCGGGCCCGGCCGAGGAACCCGTACGGCCCGCAATACCCGCTCCAACTGTGGGCTGTCGCCGTACTGGCCCGGTGTCAGGACCAGTGACAGCGCCCGGCATCTGCCGTCCGCCGACAGGTGGATCTTGGTGGTGAAGCCGCCGCGGGAACGGCCTAGGCATTCCCCAGTCTGACCACCTCCGCCAGCCGGGTGGCCAGTGCGGCCAGCACCGGATCGCCCCGGTTTGTCCCGGCAGGCTCCCCCTTTTGCCTGCCGGGCGGCGCGGGGACGGGCGGCGGGGTGAGGGGAGCGCCGGCGGCGTGCTGGTGCGCCCGAACGGTGGTGGAGTCCACGGAGATGTCCCAGTCCACCTTGCCCTGGGCGTCTTGCTCGGACTGGATCGTGGTCAGCAATCGCTGCCAGGTGCCATCGGCCGACCAGCGTCGGTGCCGCTTGTAGACGGTGATCCACGGGCCGAATCGTTCGGGCAGGTCCCGCCAGGGCAGCCCGGTGCGAGCCCGGTACAACACGCCGTTGATCGTCCTTCGGTGGTCGTTCCACCGGCCGCCCTGCCTGCCGCCTTCGGGCAGCAGCGGCTCCAGTCGCTCCCACTCCGCGTTGGTTAAGTCACCTCGACCCATAGACCTATCGTGACGGTCCAGCCACGATCAGCAAGCAGATCTAAGGGGCAGCGCCTAATGCTCGCCGCTCCCAGTGGATCTCTATGCTCGTGGCATGGACACGGCGGAGACCGTACCCGACACCTGGCGGCCTGGGCGGGCGGTGGCGATCGTACCTGCGGTTGTCGTGGCCCTGGCGACCGTATGGGCGACGAGCGTTCCAGGTTGGGACCTGATGTGGCTGGCGTTGATCGCCAATGTCTGGGTCTTCATCGGTCTCATATGGCTGCTCACGTTGGGCCGCATGCTGTTCCGGCGTGGACCTTTGGCGCGGTTGCGTCGCGAATGGCCGGTGTGGTCGCTGCCGCCCCTGATCGGCCTGCTGGTTTGCGGCCTGCTATACGTGGGTGCGCCCCTGGAGGCGCGCTTCGCCCTGTCACGCCCCGCCCTCGACGGCCGCGCCCGGGCCATCTCGCACGGCGCGCCCCTGCCCGCAGACGGCGAATGGATAGGGCTGTTCCCGGTCGGGCGGGCCGAGAGGATCTCTGGCGGAGTGCGTTTCGCCATCGACGGCACCGGGTTCTTTGGTGCCACCGGATTCGCCTGGAGCCCTGAGGCCGAGCCGCCTGAGCCCGATGGCGAGGGTCTCTACGAACACTGGCATGGCCCCTGGTATCTCTGGAGTGAGTCCGAGTAGGGAGCCTCTCATCCGAGTAGCGATCGCGCTGATCATCTGGCTCCGCACCTGATCCCAGAACCACTCCCTAACAACCCTCGTGGTCAATACCGCTGGTCCGTCATCCTGCGCTTGGTTACCACCGGCGCCGAGACCACCCAGATCGCTGCCGAAGTGTTCCTCGGCGCCGAAACCGTTCGCAACCACCTGGCCGCGATCGTCGCCAACCTCAACGCGCTCAACCGCGCCGATGTTGCTCGCCTTGCCATCGAGGGTGGATCCAGCTGGGCGTGATTCAGGCCGGGACCCAGGAGCGCGTCGGCACCGTCGCGGCCAGTTCGAACCACTCGCCGTCCCGGGACAGGTCCAGCCGCCCGTCCAGCTCGGCCAGGCGCGTGGTCAGGTTGCCCATCCCGGCCGAGCCGCGACGGATCGGCTTTGCCTGCGCGCCGTCGTTCCGTACGGCCAGGCGCACTTCGCCGTCGCGTTCGTTCGTGCTGATCGCGCAGTGGCGGGCGGAGCTGTGCCGCAGCACGTTGGTGACCGCCTCGCGCAGCACGGCGCCGAGCGTGGTCTCCACCGCGGTGCCGAGCGTGCCGTGACCGAGTTCCAGCGTGACCTCGATGCCCGCGGCCGCCAGCACCGAACGGACTGAGTCGGCCTCGCCCGCCAGCGACAGGCTCCCCCGCTCGCCGGAGACGGTGCGCAGGTCGCTCATGGCCTGCTCGGTCATGGCCAGCACGTCGTCCAGCTCGGCGCGGGCGCGTTCGGGTTCCAGCCGCCTGGCCAGCTCGCTCTTGAGCAGGATCGCCGCCAGCGTGTGTCCGAGCAGGTCGTGCAGGTCACGCGCGGCCCGCAGCCGCTCTTCCACCACCACCGACCTGGCCAGCCCGTCTCTGGCCGCGCTCAGCTCCCGGTCGAGCCGTGCCAGCGTGAACAGGCCGTAGATGACCAGTCCCGTCACGAGGGTGCTGACCGTGTAGTTCACCACCAGCGGGTACGGCAGGCCGATCGCCAGCCCGGCGACGCCCACCACCGCCATGACGGCGGCCACCAGCGGCACCGCCGCCCTGAGCCGGAGGGCCAGCAGCAGCGGCCCGGTCAGGAACCCCGTCGTCACCAGCCAGGCCTGCTCGAACACCGGGATCGGGGCGAGCGTCAGCACGCCCATGACGATCAGTGCGATCGGATGCCGGCCCTCGATCGAGCGCAGGTGGATGACAATGATGACGGCCAGCAGCGGAAGGGGCCACCACGAACCGGCCAGCAGCAACGCCTTGGCCGAGAACCCGACCAGCACCGCCGCGAGCACCGCCGTCGACAGCTTGCTGGACAGAGCGGGCGGGGCAGGCAGCGTGGTGCCGGGCAGCGCCACCTCCACCAGGACCTGAGCGTTGTCGTCGACGCCGGTGGTGAGCGTGCCACCGGCCGCCGCGACCTGGGCGGGGAGATCGGCCAGGAATTCGTCCGTGGCACTGGGGGCGCCGTCATGGGCGATGCTCAGCCGTACGGTGTTGTCTTCTGTGGCTGACTCGATCACGCAGCGGGAGGCGGCGCGGCGCCGGACGATCTCGGTCACGGCCTCGCGCAGGACAGTGGCCAGTAGTGCGCCGGCCGGGCCGAGCGGTTCCGCGTGCCGTATCCGCACCTCGGTGGCGATTCCCGCGGCGATCAGCATGCCCTTGGCGGTGGTGAGTTCAGGGGCCAGCGACATCGCGCGGTAGCCGACGGCGGCGGCTCTGGCCTCGCTCAGCGAGTGCCGGGCCGATTCCACGTCAGGCGTGCCCTTCCGGGCGCTGGCCGCGATCGTGTCGAGCGCGGCGCCCAGGCTCTGGTTGAGTTCCGCCGCGATGCGGAGCTGTTCCTCGGCCGCCGCGGTCATCGCCAGCGACAGGCGAGCGGCGGTCACTTCCTGGATCCGGTCCAGCATCGTGGCCAGGCCGTAGACGATCAGGGCGATCAGGACCATGCTGATCACCGGGTCTGCCGGTCCCAGCAGCAGCGCGCTGCCCGTCACCACGAGGGCGAGCGGCCAGGACGTGGTCAGCAGCAGTGAACCGGCGACGAAGCCGAGGATGCCGACCGAAGTGTCGAAGGCGAACACGGAACCGTAGGCGGCGGCGGCCTGCAGCGCGATCAACCACCAGGACCGGCGCCGGGTGAAGAGCACCTGTAAGCCGAGGACTGCCAGGGCCAGGGGTGAGCCGGCTATCGCGTAGACGCCTGCTAAGCCGGCCAGCACCAGAAGGACAGTCCATTTTGCCCATGTTTGCACCCACGTAGCCTAAGAGCGCCGCAGGACCGCCGTTGCTGCCGCCACTACGGCAAGGAGCCCACCGAGGGCGGGCAGGGGCGTCCCGTCTGGGGTGACGGCGCCTGTTCGCGCACTGCTCCTGCCAGATCAGCAGCCCGATTTCGACATCGCCGACGTCACTCAGCAGGGCTTGGGCCTGTTTCGAAGTATTGATCAACGGCGTGTCGTAGCCGGACATGCAGAGAGGTCTCCGGTGAAGGGTTCAACGACCAAGAAGAACCAGCACCCCGGAGACCTCGTGGACACCTTAGCGGTGTTCGACCAGCTGTACGCGGACTCGGCCACCGGCGGCCGGCTGATGGCCCTGGCCCGGCACCCGTTCGTGATCGGCAAGGCCTTCCGCGCCAAGACCTTGACCACTGGGAGACCGGCCTGATCCTGGCGCCCGAGTTCCGCGGGCGCCCTGGAGAAGGCCGGCTTCACCAGGGAAGGCGTGCTGCGCGGCTGCGGGTTCCGCGCGGGCCCGTGGCGCGACGGCGTCCACCGCCCCGCACTCGCCCTGTCCCCGGGTCAGTGCAGGCTCCGGTCGGCCAGCCGCAAGGTGAGGCCATGTGGTTCCAGGTGCATCCGCGGCCTCGGGCGTACGGGGGCGGGGCAGGGCTGCAGGCGCCAGGATCGGGTGATGTGGGCCAGGGACAACGTCAGGTCCATGAAGGCCAGTTCGTAGCCGATGCACTTGGATTCCCCCGCTCCGAAGGGCAGCCAGCCCTTGGTCCGGTGCGGGTCGCGTCCGTCCCATCTGTGCGGGTCGAAATTGTCCGGGGACGGGAACAGGTCGGGCCGGTGATGCAGCACGTACGGACTCAGCAGCACCTGCGCGCCGGCCGGGATGCGGCGAGAGCCGATGGCGGTGTCGGCGACGGCCACCCGCGTGAAGATCCAACTGGCGACTCGCCTTCGCAGGACCTCGGCGACGACGCCTCGGGTGAGGGGAAGCTGGTCCATCACCTCGGCGGCTGAGCGCCCCTGGTCGAGCAGGGTGATGGCGTGCGCCTCGCCGGCCACTTCGGCGTCCAGGGCGGGGTCCTGGGAGAGTTGGTGCAGGGCCCACGCCTGGCTGAGGGCTGTTGTGGTGATGCCGCCGAGAAGTACGGTCATGGCCGTGTCACGTACTTCCCGGTCGCTGAGCCGGTCGTCCTCCAGGTGGGTGGTGAACATGGACATCAGGTCGCCGTGGTCGATGCCGTCGCGGCGGTAGGCGATGACCTCCTCTTGGAGGAAGCGCAGCAGCCGTGCTTCGCTCCTGCGGTAGCGGCGGTTCCGAGCCGTGGGCAGGCGGTTCAGGCCGGGGGCGATCATCCGCAGAATGGTCTGGTGATCGATGAAGTCGGTGACGGCCTGCCGCAGTCCGGCGATCTCGGGGCCGAATTCGCGGCGGCGGAACATGGTCGCCAGGGTGGTACGGGTGGCCAGCGACCGCAGCTCGGGCAGCACGTCCAGGGTCTGTCCGGGTCGCCAGGTGGAGGTGAAGGCGTCGAGCTGGGCTTGGATGGTACGGGCGTAGCCGGTCATCCGGCTGGTGGCGAAGGCGGGCTGGGCCAGGCGGCGCAGTCGTTTGTGCTGGGCCAGGGGACAGGTGGCCATGCCGTCGCCGATGATGGAGCGCATGTTCTCGTAGAAGGTGCCGCCCTTGTCGAAGGCGTGGTCGGGGTTCCTGAGCACGTGCTGGGCGGCCTCGGGCGAGCACACCACGTACGTCGGTGTCCGGCCGAACCGCAGCTCCACCACGTCGCCGAGGTGGGGCAGCGCCGCCAGCAGCCCCAGCGGGTCGGCGAGCAGGGCTTTCATGTGTCCGACCAGTGGCCTGCCGCCCGGCGCCCGGGGTGGCTTGTCGAAGTGCTCCGGCAGTTTATTGCCCTCGGCGAGTGTCATGGGTGCCCCATCCATTGCCCGGTTCGCGGCCTACGGGTACGCCCGCCGTCTGAGCGCCGGCGGGCGGGGGTTTCTTATGGCACGAGTACGAACGCCAGGCTGCCGACGTGGTCCGCCGAGTCCGGCAGAGCCTGACGGCTGCCGCTGGCGGTGGCGTTGCTACCGAGAAGGCATGCTTTGCGGCGCATCACCACTCCTTGAGATCCAACTGCCACCAAAAGTAACGGCACGCGAATGGGCGGGGAAGTGCCACCCGTACGGCGGCCTGATGGCGCAGTGGTCACGTTCCCGTATCCCCGTTGTCGGTGAGCACTCGTCGGACGGTGATGCCGCAGCCGGTGAAGTAGGCGTGGGCGCGGTGCCAGAACGCGGCGGCGCTTTCCTTGTCCCGTCGGCGGCGTTCGCCGGCGCGCTCAGCACCGCGCCTGCAGCCGGTCCAAGCCCTGCAGAGTGCGCGCTCACCCAGGGCGGTGGCAAACTGACCAGAGCGTCGGACAGGCCAGCGGCGGCTCCTCTGCTCGGCACCATCCATGGCTGGACGCACCAGACCGGTTCGGTGTGACGCTTCGCGCCGCAGTGGCGAGGCAGCCCCGAGGGACAGCTGACGGTTCAACGATCGGCAATGCGGGGACACGGATGGGGCTCAGGCGCAGACAAACACCGAGAGGGTCTGCACGTCGGCCACTTCGCGTCGTTCGGTGAGGCGGTCGATCACGAAGGTGTACACGTCGTCGGTGTCCTGCACGGAGACGTGGATCCGATCCGAGGGACATGGAGACGCTCGGCGTCAGCGTTGCCCGCGACCAACTCGGCCCGTCCTCAACCCCTGTTGCTGCCCAGTGAGCCAGGACCGACTCAGCTCGCGAAGCCATCCAAGGCAGCAGGAACGGCTTTGGCCATGGTGCTGCTGTCGGTATGCCCTGAGTCATCCACCACGACGAGCCGGGCATCGGGCCAGGCATGGGCCAATAGCCAGGCGTTCTCCAGCGTCGCCGGAGGACGAACCGAGCGCGCGCTCGTCTGGAACGTGGCCGACCCCGCGGCGCCGGTCGTGGCGGCCTCGATCCTCCACGAGCCGGAGGGGCGCGTCACCACGGTGATCGACGCCTTGGCGTTGCGCCCCGACGGGACACTCCTCGCCACCGGCACTCGGACGTGGGGCATCGGCCTGTTCGACCTGTCCGACCCGTCCCGTCCGGCCCCGTTGCCGACGACGGCGCGAGCCCACAACGACTTCGTCTCCGGCCTCGCCTTCAGCCCGGACGTCACAGTGCTGGCCAGCGCGAGCATGGACATCCACGTACACCTGTGGCACGTCGCGGACGGCCGCGCTCTTGAGCCGCTGGCCACCCTGGACGCCCATGAGCAAGCCGTACGAGCCGTGGCGTTCCACCCCGGCGGGAAGATCCTCGCCACCGGCGGTCGCGACGGCCTCGTGCTGCTGTGGGACATCCAGGACGTCGCCCGCCCTCGGCTCGTCCACCGGCTCACGGCGGAGGTCGACTGGATCCTCGCGCTGGCGTTCGATCCGTCCGGTGACGTTCTGGCCGTCGGCGGCCGTCAGGCGGTGAGCCTGTGGAGCACCGAGACCTCCACGATCTTGTCCCGGATCCCGATCAACGCTGCCAACACCGTCGCGTTCGACTCCTCCGGCGGCCTCCTGGCGACGGGCTCGCTGGCGGGCGGCGCGAACATCTGGGTCGTCACCGACCCCGCCGACCCTTCCGGCCCCGTGCGCATTCCCGGCTCCAGCCCCGTGACAAGCGCCGCCTTCCACCCCACACGAAGCCATCTCGCCCTCGGCACCTTCGAGGGCACCTCTCACATCCTGAAGCTGGACGCCCTCCTGAATCCGATCGCCGAGTAGGAAGAACCGCTCCAGCCCCTGGCCTCGCAACAGGCCGGCGCAGCGCCTCCTAAGCGCCAATCCAGAAGTTCTGCACGTAACCGGATCTGGGATCGCCGGTGCAGACAAGCGGTTGACAGGGACCTCACCAGGGGTTGGATCGAGGTAGCCATTGGGGCCTTCTGCATGCCGCGAGCGGTCCCACGGATCGTCAGCCGTCCAGGCAGGCGACACTGGCCTGTTCGATGCTTCTGAGGCTGGTCGTCGCCTGGGCATGGCGGCTCCAGGGACAGACCCTTCCGGCGCCTTTCGGTACTACCGCTTCGCGAATCCGATCACGATCATTTCGGTGGCGTCCGTCTTGCCCAGGACGCGGCCGGCGCTGTCCGGGAAGTTGTTGTCCTGCATGACGGCGATCCTGTTGCCCGGCAGAGGGAGCAGTGCCTCCACGGACTGCAGGGGGAACTTGAAGGGGTCGCCGAGACCGTAGCCCCCGGCGGGGTCGTCCGAGCCGATGTGGGCAGGGTTGCGCAGGTTCAGCAGGTCGGCGACCTCGGTCTTGACGAGGTAGCCGTCGGCGTCGGTCTTGCGCCGGTCGATCAGGTAGATGCGCTTGAAGGTGGCCTTGGGCCCCTCGTCGTCCTCACGCTCGATCAGGATGGCCCGGTTGGCGTCGAGGGACTGCATGTCGGCGATGCGGTAGTCTTCGCCGTCCGTCCGGTACTGCCAGGAACGATCGGTGTATTGGTTCTTCTGGGTGTCGAACTCGTAGATGTAGCGCCGGAACGGGTTGGCGTCGTTGGTCAGCCGGCCTTCCACCGCGGGGTACAGGAAGCGTCCGTCGGGGGAGGAGGCGAGGGCCTCGAAGCCGCGGCTGCCCTGCACTGTCGCGGGCTCGCCGTTCGCCAACGTCGGGTTGTTCGGGGATGTGAGCGAGAGGTGGGCGATCGGGGCCTGCAGCAGCTTGCCGGTGCTGTCGAAGTGCAGGAGGAACGGCCCGAACTCGTCGCCGACCCACATCGACCCGTCGGGGGTCCGGGTAACCGACTCCGGGTCGAAGTCGCCGCCGGTGAGCAGGCGGTCCGTGGTGTTCTCGTTGACGATCTTGAATGGGATCTTGTGGTCCGGGTCGGCGAGTGAGAGGAACCGGCCCACGTCGATGGTCCCGGCTCCGCCGCGGGCCGTCTCCCACTGTGGCGTGAAGTGGTAGAGCCGCAACAGGAAGTCCACCGAGTTGCCCTTGGTCCCGAAACCGTTGTCGGGCATGGCCCAGAACGAGCCCTTACCGTCGGGAAGCATGGACGAGATGCCGAGCACCAACTGGCTGGGGTAGGGAGGCGTCATGCCGTTGTTGGGGTCGCTGAAGGAGCCGGTAGGCGGGCCGGGGGCGGGCGTGTAGGCGGGCAGCGTGGCGCGGGCGAGCAGGGTCGCGCGAGCGGGGTCATCTGCGGGCGGGGCCGCCTGGCCGGCCGCGAAGGCGGGGGTGCCGACCAGCATGAGCGCCGCGGTGGCCAAAAGAACGAGAGGGCGACGTCGCACAGTTTCTCCTGAGGAGCGGACTAATGATGGGCTATGGGCAAGTCGGATCAAATCGGTCGACCATTAACTGCGGTTACGGACTTGATGGCGACAGCCCGTAGCGATGGCGAAATGCCGATGACATCCGCTGGTCGCGCCGTCCGCCTCCGTCCCTGCGGGAGCCTGACCACCCACCCGTCCGGGACCGTCGCCGTCCACGCGGTCTCGTCGAGGAACGGGTCTTCGCGTGCTGTTAGCCCAGCTCCTGCGGAGCACGGCCGGGCCGCCGGGTACGGTGCTCAGGCCGAGCGCGACCGCCTCGTTATCCTGCGCGGCCGCCGACAGCTCCATCGTCGACCTCGCCGGGGCGGAGAGACTGTCTGAGCAACCTCGATCCACCCCCCTCGATTCATGGCCGAGCCGGAGATCGCGGCAGCGTACCGGCTCCGATTCACCGAGGTCGCCAACCGGGCGGAACGGTTGGAGACGGTCGAGAACGAGGTCATCGGTGGCCATTTCCGTGAGCAGTCGCGCGTGCGCGCACGGCGCGGCGAAGACTCCTTCCCGCCGGAGCAGCCGTTGGCGCTGGTAACTCTGGTGCCCGACATCCCTGGCCAGATGTCCGTAGACGCCGTGACCTACGCGGAGTTCCAGCATGCTCTCACCGAGCCGATTGTGATCGGCGGCCTTGGGCCCGGCCCCCTTACGGCGTCGGTGGCGCCACGTCGCCTGGTTGCCGCGCTTGGCGGCGCTTCCCGTTCCATGTATGCCGAGTTGCACACGGATGGGTCGGGCAGCTTTCTGTGGCCTCTTCCTGCCGACCCTCCGACGACCGCTGTCGCCTGTGAGACGATCATAGAAGTGCTGTTGTCGGCCTTGCCGTTTCTCGCCCATCACGCTCGCGACCGCACTGGCGCCGGCGGTTCGGCTCATGTGCGACTGCGACTCACCGCGTCCCGCGTCGCCCTGGCCAAGTTCACGCCCCTGAAGGTCAGCCTGGCGTGCGGCGGAACCGATCTCAGTGATGTTGCCGTTGATCAGGCCGTCGGCGAAGTGGGCGCTGTCCTCGATCACTTGGCTGACGGAGGCGCTGACCTCGTGTCGGCGGCCGATCTGCTTGCCAGCGACCTCGTTCATGCCTTTGGGCTGGTGGACTTTCCCCTGCTCAGCCGTGACGGCAGCCTGGCGCAGGGCAAATGGACGATGTCCTTCCCGCACCTCTATCAGTGGGCCGTCAATTCGGGAATCGACGTGCGCTGAGCCATCGATTGACGTGATCTCCGTCGTGGTCGGCTCACGGTTCCTCATCGAAAGCCGCCACCGCCCGCATCACCGCTGAGCACGACTCCGCCTCTCGCTGGCGCGCCCGCTGAACGTGAGCTGCCGCAGAAGACCCACCTGTCTCCGATCGGCAGATCAGCCTTTCCTGCCTCCTGTTCTACTGCCGTCTCCATGCAAGGTGAGCCGGCCGGCTCACTCGCCCGGCTCGCTCGTCTGAGAGGGCGAGCGTGCGGGCCGCGTGGCCGGCCCACGCCGTCAGGAACGCCTCCCGGTCCAGGTCGCCCGGCGTGTGGCCGATGAGAATGCGCAGCAGCGGGAGGTAGGTCAGCGACGAGATGAGCACGGCGGCCGTGGCCTCGGGGTCGGCCGCCTCGGCCACGCCCGCCGCCCGCTGGGCCTCGATCCAGAGCGTGCACTCGCGGTAGAGGGTGGCCAGCACGCCCTGCCACATCGGCTCGAAGATCTCCGGGAACGCGGTGAACTCGCGCAGCATGATGCGCACCAGGTCCCGGTCGCCTTCGATCCGCCGGCCAGGCCGCAGGCGCGCCGGCTGCCAGGCTCGCCACGCGCGTGGATCTTAGAGCAGATCGTCGCGGCATAATGAGGCAAAGTGACTTCCCCCCAAACAGGTGTCCAAGGACATACGGACTTCCGGCGGCTCTGGACAGGTCTGGCCATCAGCCAGCTCGGATCGGCCGTCGGCATGGTGGCGCTGCCCGTTATTGCCGTCACCGTTGTCGGGGCCTCGACGTTCCAGGTCGCGCTGCTGTCGGCGCTGACCGCGATCACCACCGCGCTGCTGGCGTTCCCCCTTGGCGGCCACGTCGAGTTCAGGCGCAAACGCCCGATCATGATCACGGCTGACGTCATCAGGTTCACCTGCCTGGCGAGTGTTCCGATCGCGGCGCTCCTGGGCCTGTTGACCTTCGCGCAGCTGGGTGTGATCGCCGTGGTCAACGCCGCGTGCCAGATCGCGTTCGCCGCCGCCGCGCAGGCTCACCTCAAGGCGCTGGTCTCAGCGCAACAACTGATCGAATCCAACAGCCGCCTGGAGTCGACGCGCTGGCTCGGCATCTCGGCCGGTCCGTCGCTGGGCGGCGCTCTCATCGGCTTTCTCACCGCAGTTGGCTCCCTAGTCATCGACGCCCTGTCTTTCCTGGTCAGCGCGTTAGCGGTCAGGACCCTGCGCACTCCGGAGCCAGCCCCGCCCGTCCGCGACGAGCACTCGTCGAGGCGTGCGGAGCTGTTTGCCGGATGGCGATTCGCCTGGGAGCATCCGACACTCCGGCCGATCCTGATCAGCTGGGTCACCTTCGCCGGCGCCAGCTCGATGGCGGCCTCGGTGAGCGCCGTGTTCTACCTGCGCGACCTGCACTTCGACGCCTGGCAGTACGGGCTGCTGATGGGAGTGCCATCGCTGGGCGGGTTCTTCGGCGCCAGACTCGCACCGAAACTCGTGGCCCGGCTGGGAGCCGTCCGCGCGCTGTGGTGGACCAGCCTGCTGCGCGGCCCCTGGTACTTCCTCATCCCAGCGGCCTTCCCCGGCACGCTCGGACTGCTGATGTGCGGCTTTGGGTTCGGCATGGTTCTGCTGTTCGCCGGCGCGGCGAACTCCACCACGGCCGGTTATCGGCAGTTGCAGACCCCGGACCATCTCATGGCTCGCGTGGCCACAGTGTGGTCGTTCGCCACGACGGTCACCCAGCCCCTGTTCATCCTTCTCGGCGGCCTCATGGCGACCTGGACCGACACGCGCACGTCGCTCTTCATCGCTGCGGGCGTGATGTGCGCCGCCGCCATATTGCTGCCCCGCAGGTGAACTCGGGAAAACGTCTCAGCCGGGGCAAGGGACCACTCGCTGGGTAGTACAGCTGCCCACGCCAGCGAACTCATCAACGCAGGCGTCTCCATCGAGGTCCGCCGCCACCTCGGCCACGCCTCCACCGAAACTACCCAGCTGTACGCGCTGCTCGACGACAAGGCCGCCGACGCCGAGATTCGCGCCGTACGCCGACGCCGGGACCAGGCAACGAGCCGGGAAGCGTCGCAACCAAGAACAGCTTCAGCTCTCTGCACTCAAGATCCTTCTCAGCGCCAACGGCTGTCCGCCGGTTCCTCAACTCCGGACCGGCCGGGCAGGGTGGAGAGGTAGGCGGGCGCCTTGCGGGCCGGGGTGGCTCTCTCGAAGGCGTACGCGTAGCTGAGCAGATTCGCATCGCTGTAGCGCGTTCCGAGGAAAGAGACGCCCAGCGGCAGCGTGTCCTGTGCGTAGCCGGCGGGCACAGTGATGTGGGGGTAGCCGGCCACTGCGGAGTTGCGGGTAGAACTTTCGAAGGGGGTGGGGTCGAGCGCTTCAACGGTAGGAGCGGGGATGCCGGTGGGGGTGACGATGGCATCGAGCCGGTGGTCGGCGAGAACGCCGTCGATGGCCTGACGGGCCTGACGAGTCGCGGCGCTGCGGTGCTGACGGTAGGCCGGTGCGTTGACATCTCCGTCGGTCTTGTCGGCCATCTCGAAGAGTTCCTGGCCGAACTTCGGCATCTCGACGGCGGAGTTCCGCTTGTTGAACGCGATGAGTTCGGTGAGGTTCTTGGGGTGGGGGCCCGGGGTGGCGGCCAGGTAGGCGTTGAGGTCGTGCTTGAACTCGGTCAGCACGGCGGGAAGCATGTCCTTCTGCATCATGTCTTTGGAGTCGGCCACGTCCGCGCCCTCGACGACGGTTGCGCCGAGCGCTCGGAGCCGCTGGACAGCCATGTCGAAGGCGCTGTCCACGTCCGGGTCGATGCCAATGTGTCCCTTGCGCCACACGCCGATGCGCTTGCCGCGCAGGGCGTGGGGGTCGAGCACCTCGCGGTAGTCGGAGGGGAGGGCAGTGTCGGCGTCTGAGGTGGCCGTGTCGGCGGTGTCCGATCCATGGATGGCCCAGAGCGCCAGGGCGGCGTCCGTCGTGTTGCGGGCGATCGGGCCGGCGGTGTCGTGGCGGCTGGTGATAGGGATCATGCCGCTGCGGCTGACCATGCCGAGGGTGGGCTTGATGCCGACGGTGGAGGAGACGCTCGCGGGGCACACGATGGAGCCGTCGGTCTCGGAGCCGATGGTCACAGCGGCCAGGGCGGCTGCGGCGGCGACTGCGGAGCCGCTGGACGATCCGCAGGGGCTCCGGTCGAGTACGTAGGGGTTACGGGTCTGGCCGCCAGTGGCACTCCATCCGGCCGTCTGCTCGGGGGACCTGAAGTTGGCCCATTCCGACATGTTGGCCTTGCCCAGGATCACCGCACCCGCGTCGCGCAGTTTCTTTACCAGGAAGGCGTCCTGTGCCGGCTTGGAGTGCAACAGGGCCGTGGAGCCGGCGGTGGTGGGCTGGCGGTCTGCGGTGTCGATGTTGTCCTTGATGAGAACCGGGATGCCTTCCAGTGGCCTCCGCTCTTCACCGGTGCGGCGCAGCTCGTCGCTTTTGCGTGCAAGGTCCAGTGCATCTGGGTTCACGGTGACGACGGCATTGAGGCGGGGGTTGAGGCGATGGATCCGGTCCAGATATGCCTGGGTCAGTTCTTTGGACGTCAGCCGCTTGCCCTTCATGTCCTCCTGAAGTTCCAGGATCGTGGCGCGGTCCAGCCGCTCGTCCAGTCGTCCGTCGCGCTTCCCGTCGTTCTTTGGAGCGTACGGGGCTGCTCCGACAGTCGAGGTGGTGGAAGCGGCCGGCCGCGGTCCGTCGTCCGGTGTGCAGGCCGCCAGGGGAGCGAGCAGGAAAGCTGCCGATACCGCGATCACCGTGTGTCGTCGGGTGGTTCGAGTGAGCGAGCGCATCAGTTGCTTCTCCGTAGAGGGGAGGGAAGGAAGGCCCTGTGTCCGTACAAAAGAGCCTATGAACAGCGCATTTTCGGAACGACAGGGATGACTCCCCTTTCGGGAGGGGTGCGGACTACACCTCCTGAGGGGGTGTCCGTCTTCCGCCTCACGCGTGAGGAGGGGGTGTCCGGCTCGCTGCCGGACACCCCCTCCTCAGGTGCTCTCGCCGCTACGGGTCACTTCTTGCTGCTGGTCAGCCACAGTCCCAGCGCCGATCCGACGAGGACGACGCCGGTGCCGACCCCGGCCAGGACCCTCGTGGTGCCGGTGTAGTGGGCGAAGGTGCTGACGTAGACCGCCGCCACCGTGGAGACGAAGAGCAGCAGCCAGAGCACGGGCTTCATCAGGGGTTCCTCCTGTTGTGCGCCCCCGGCGCCCCGATGGGAGGCAGGGGTGGGATCTCTTACGCCGTTCACCTTCTCCCCGCGCCCCCGGTCGGCACATCGGACCGTCCCCCCGAACCTGAGGTGTAGCCCGCTACACCCATGCGGTGACGGACACGTCGCCGTGCGGGACAGCCGCACGGCGACGCGGGTCAGGCGTTCAGGTAGGCAAGCACCGCGAGGACCCGGCGGTGACCGCTGTCGCTCGGCGGCAGGTTCAGCTTGGCGAGGATGCTGCCGATGTGCTTGCTGACGGAACGTTCGGTGATGAACAGGGTCGTGGCGATCGTGGGATTGTCCAGGCCCTGCGCCATCAACCCGAGGACCTCCCGTTCCCGGGGGGACAGCGCGTCGAGTGGGTCCCCCCGGCGGCTCATCAGCTGGGAGACGACGTCGGGGTCCAGCGCCGTTCCGCCCGCAGCGACGCGCTCCAACGCGTCCTGGAATTCCTCGATATGTCCCACACGATCCTTGAGCAGGTAGCCGATCCCCGATGCGCCCTGCCCGAGCAGTTCGGCGGCGTAGCTCTCCTCGACGTACTGGGAGAGCACCAGGAGTGGCAGGCCGGGAACGAGTTTCCGGGCCTCGATGGCGGCACGCAGCCCCTCGTCACGGAATCCGGGCGGCAGCCGGACGTCCAGGACGGCGACGTCCGGCCGGTGTTCCAGCAGGGCGGGAACGATCTCAGGCCCGCTTCGCACGACGGCCACGACCTCGTGCCCGACGTCCTCCAGGAGCAGAATCAGGCCCTCGCGGAGAAGGACGTTGTCCTCCGCGATCACGATCCGCACGGCAGCACCACCTCAATCATCGTTCCGGAGCCGACAGGGCTGTCGATCCTCGTCGTCCCGTCCAGGGCGGCGACCCGTCGGCGCACCCCGTCAAGTCCGCTGCCCGAGGCGGAGCCGGGTGCGGCCCCGCCGCACCCGTCGTCCCGCACGACGACGCGCAGCGTGGGGCCGTCGTACCGGAGCGACACCTGAGCACGGCTCGCGTCGCTGTGCCGGGCGACGTTGGTCAGCGCCTCGGCGACGACGAAGTAGGCGGCCGCCTCGACGGCGGCGGGGGGGGCGACGGTCGGTCTCGGGCAGGTCCAGGGTGGTGGGGATCGGCCGGCCTGCGGCCAGGGAGCGGATGGCTCCGTTCAGTCCCCGGTCGGAGAGGATCGGCGGGTGGATGCCGCGGATGACGGTGCGCAGTTGGACAAGTGCTTCGTCCACGGTGGTCCTGGCATCGAGCACCATTCTCCTGGAGCTCTGGGGGTCCTTGTCGAACCGACGGTCGGCCAGGGCCAAGCGCATGGCCACCGCCACGAGTTGCGCCTGGGTGCCGTCGTGGAGGTCGCGTTCGATCCGTCGGAGTTCCGCCTCGTGGGCCTGGAGGGCTCCCGCGCGCGAGGCGGTCAGTTCCTCGATCCGCCGGCTGGCGCCGGTCCACGTGCCGAGCATGATCTCCGCGACCCGGGTCTCCAGCTTCACCGCGGCGGGGGCCAGCCAGAAGAAGAGGGCGCTCAGGAGCCAGGCACACACCGCGGACAGGACGATCGCCTGCATCCAGGTGGTGAGGGGGGCCGCAAGGAGGGTGAGGGTTCCGCCTGGAACGGTCCACCACCACAGCGGGATGGAGATCGTCAACAGCAGACTGAGCAGCACGCCCAGGACGAGGACGGGAAGGACGAGCCCCAGGATGCCGTGAACCAGCATCCAGGCCACGTCCTTGCGGGTACCCGGGAACCGCAGCAGTCGGAGCGTCCGCTGGCGGGCATTGCCTTCGGGCGTCGGGTAGGGACGGCGCACCGGGCGGCCGAGCATGCGTTCGGCGCGTCGGCGTTCGGCATCGGCCAAGGCGCGCAGCGGCCGCACCCCCCACGGCAGGATCGGCGCGAAGACCAACGTGAAGCAGACGAGCGGCAGCAGACAGTAACCGGCCAGCGAAGGCAGAGCGGTAGCGAGTCCACCCAGCAGATATCGCGTGGATCGCAGGCTGTGGAGTGCTCTTGCCTTCAGGTCCATGGAGCAGACGGTACTTCACGGGTGTCCCCTTGTCATAAGTG
>NZ_JBSGCE010000075.1:0-39415 GCF_053601695.1 Nonomuraea sp. NPDC004702 | reverse complement strand
CACAGGCCGGCCAGCCAGGGCGCGGCGATGACCGCGATGCCGCCGACCACGACGACGGTGAACAGCAGACCGGGCCTGGCCTGGGCGCCAGCCCGCAAAAGCCGAATCTTGTCAGGAGCGATGTCCCGGATCACGACTCGGTGACCGAGCTCCGCCAAACAGGCGCCGGTCACCAGCCCGATGTACCCAGCACCGAACACAGCGATCCGCCGTTCCACCTTGGCCTTCATGACCGACCATCCCATTCCGGCGCGGATCGAGCCGCCGCCTGGCAGTGCGCGAGCGACATCGTGAAAGATGATCACTCTAACCCGTTGTGCGGATCATTGTCCGCAAGGAATGAGGGATGTGCTCACTGCCGGGCAGGGAGAGGCTCAAGCTGAGTGACGGCGAAAAGCCGGTCCAGAAGGCGAAGGCGGGGCAGGTTCAACCGGCTCTCACTACGGCAAGGGAGGTCGTAGGCGCGAGTTTCATGATCAGCGAGGCGCGGTCCGGGGACACGAGCTGGATGGCGCGGCTTGCCCAGACCCGAGGCTTGATTGGAGGCCTGGGTGCGCGGGAAGACGGGTCGCCGGAGGAATCCGCAGTCAATCCGCTTCTTGCGGGACGGGGTGTTTCGCGACGAAGGGCTTGTCGCGGGGCCTCTACATCGGCCCACATGGTCAACATGGAGCCCTCTCAGGTGGGGGACGCGCAGGAACGCGATCCCGCTCAAGACTTACGCCGACAAGCCTCTGACGCTCCCACTCGTGGGATCTTCGGGCCTATGGAGGCTGTCATCAGCCGGGGGCTGCGTGATCAGGTTACTGGAAGGCCAGTGCGCGAAAGGTGTCGCGGACGGTCATGAGCGGATCGCGGTCCCGGCTGAAGAAGAGCTTATTAGTGAGCAACACGGCCCATCGCTCCTGCGATGTAGAGATCCACATGGCGGTGCCGGTGAACCCGTAGTGGACGTAGATGCCGTCTTCAGGACGGGTGCCGGGGGCTGGGTGCCAGAACAGACCGCGGGCCGGGGCTAGTTCGCCAGTGTGCACCCGCAGGGATTCGCTCACCCAAGCGTGCCCGAACCGGACGGGCGCCGGGCCTGGCCCCGGGGTCAGCAAATGACGTTGGAAGAGCGCCAAGTCGTCCAAGGTGGAGAAAACACCGGCGATGCCGCAGACTCCACCAAGCAGCCGGGCGGAGAAGTCGTGAGCGACCCCCTTGAGATGGACGCCGGTCTCCCCGTCGAACTCGGTGGGCGCGCATCGGGCCGCGATCGGTGTGGGCAGCGGGCCGAAGTGAGTGTGGGTCATCCCCAGGGGTTGCCAGATGAGCTGGCGGGCGAGTTGGTCCAGTGGAGTGGCGGTGAGATGCTCGGCGAGATAGCCCAGAATGAGGGCCGCGCGGTCGGTGTATTCGACGGCCTGGCTGGCAGGACGATGCAGGGCTTCAGCCAAGACGCCGAGGCGGATGGCCTGGGGGTCGGTGCCATAGAGATTCTTGAGGTTGGCCCGCGGAGGAACCCCCGCGGTGTGGGTGAGCAACTGGCGGGCGGTGACCTGACCGAGCGGGCGGCCAGCCACTTCAGGCCAGAAGGTGGCCAGCTTTTCGTCGAGGGGAAGGACATGGTCCTGCCACAGCGTGCCGAGGACGGACCACACGGCGAGGATCTTGGTGAGGCTGGCCACGTCGAAGACGGTGTCCAGGCTCATCTCAACCTCGGGATGCGCTGGATCGAGCAGGCCGGTGCGGCCGGAGAAAAGGGTGGCGTCAGCGTCGCCGATGGCCCAGACCGCACCGGGAAAGATCTTCTGACGTACCGCGTCGGACAGCAGGCGAGTGATCTCATCGGTGGGATGGGCCATCGGCTAGGCCTTTCTTCGGGATGCGGGCGGTGCTGGCCAGCGTAGTGACCGAGTGGGGGAGCGCGGGCCGAACACGCCAACGGTGGCGGATCAGCTGGCTGGGTGAGGTCACGGCGGCCGTGGTGACAATACGCCGGGAGCGTCGGCGTCGCGGAGGCCACCAGCAGTGCGCAGGTCGGCACGTAGCGCAGGCAGCCGGCGCTGCCCTGCCGTGGGTCGAACTCGTCCCGGCCACACCGCGGTGGCCGAAGAACTCCGCTTGACGCAGCCGAGACCTTCTTCGTTTCTCAATCGATCCGCAGGGCTTCCATCGTCTCAACTGAAGACGAGCTCGCCTATTCGCCATTCACCTCACTCGAGCGGCCCTACGCCCGAGGCGTACTGGCCAGCGCGGGAACAAGCTCAACGACGCCAGTCCGTCGAGGGGGAGGTGATGCATGGCGACCGTGACGCTGTCCCCTTCGGCGAGACTTCATGGCGGGGGAGCGACACCTTCTAACGCGTTCGTTCGTGGCTCGCGTCCTCCCGATGCGATCCTCGAAGGACATCGCCGCGCCCCCCGCGAGCCGGCGACGTGGTCATGAGGGGCGACAGGCAAGCGAAGCAAGAGGAGGCGATGTGACCGGCAGCCGACACCAAGGCCAGAACCCCCACTCAGGAGAATGGCCTCCGGACAACAGCGTTCAGGCGGACCGCGCCCGCCACGACACCACGCTGGTGGAGGTGTGGCCGCTGCTCGGCTTGCGCCTGGCTACCGAACGCCTTGAACTTGCCGTCCCCGCTCCCGCTGACCTGGCGGGTCTGTTCGAGGCGGCCGCGGTCATCCAGCCACCCGGCCAGGTCCGTTTCCAGCGGTCCTTCCTCTACGCCTCATCTCCCGAACGGGAACGCGGACTCCTGCAGCGGCACTGGCGCGCACTGGCCCATTGGCGACCCGACAGCTGGGACCTTCAGCTGGCCATACGTCTGGACGGTACCGCCATCGGTTTGCAGAGCATGTGGGCGACAGACTTCGCGATCACCAGGACCGTCGAAACCGGGTCCTGGATCGGTCTGGCCCATCAGGGCCGAGGGTACGGCACCGAGGCCCGCACGGCCGTACTCGAGTTGGCCTTCACCCACCTCGGCGCGGCCGAAGCGCGGACGGAATACATCGACGGCAACCTCGCGTCCGAGGCCGTATCGCGAAAACTCGGCTATCAGGACAATGGTCACAGGGTTTCGGCCCGGGATGGCGAGCGACTCACGCAGCACCTGATGGCGATCGACGCCGCCGCGTGGAAGCGAGGTGCCCGCGGCCCGGTGGAGGTGACGGGTCTGACTCGCTGCCTCGATCTGTTCGGCATCGCTGGACGCAGCTGATCGCGGTCAGCCTGGGCCAGGCGACTGCTTGCCCAGGCCGTCGCAGGCGACGATGGAGGCGACGCGCCGTACTGGAGCGCCCGCGCCCAGAGGAGTTCTCGCCACGGCAGGTGATCAGGCGCGTAGAAACTCGACGGCTCGCTCGTCCAGCTGCTGAGCGCAGCGCACACCGCGCGCACGGAAGTGCGACAGGTCGCCTCGCATCCGCGCGACAGCCGTGCGAGTGCGCGCGGACGCGACACCGTCCATGTGGTCCATGGCTCGGTGCCATGTGGCACAGGCTTGTTCGATGTCTCCTTGGGTGAGCACAAGCTCGGCCTCCGCCACCAGGTCCAGCGCGATGACGCGGGCGAAGGTGGCAGCGGGGCGACACGCGGCAGCTTGGGCGTACTGTTCGGCGGCGTTGCGGATATCGCCCAGCGCTTGGAACACTTTGGCTGACCGCGACAGCACGGTCCCTTGTGGTGGTCCCCACGCCAGCGCCCAGAACGGCAGGTCCGCATCGTTGCCGCGAGCCAGCAACTCGTGGGCCCGCCGGGTTTCCTCGATCGCCTTACCGCGTTGTCCGCCCTTGGCCAGAGCGTTGGCGTACGTGATGCGGAACAGCGCTTCAGCGGCCGGGTCCACTTTGCCCTTCGCGCGGTTCAGCCCGGTCTCCGCCAGGCCCTGACAGTGCTCGGGGCGATTCGCCTTGAGGCCATGCGTGGCCATGGTGCGCAGAATGAACCCGTCCTGGCCGACCACCCCGGACTCCGATGCCAAGACGTAGGACCGCAGGTAGTAGTGCTGGGCCAGGCCTTGCTGCCCGGCGTCGTAGGCCTTCCACCCGGCCAGGTGGACGGCGCGGGCAGCGGCCGAGAGCATCTGCTGGCGTACCCGCTCGGTACGGAAGCGGCCTCGGCACAGCGCGAGCACGTCGTCGCGCAGGTACTGGATCAGCGCGGTCCGGCCGTGCCGCCCTCCGTGGCGTTCGTCCATCTCCGTGAAAGCGGCCACCATGTCGCGTACCGCGGTGACCTCGGCCATGCCGACGGTCAGCCCCGTTCTGGCCGCGCTGGTGCGGGCGGCGATGTCACGCGCGTACTCCAGGGGGAACGCGGCGGCGGCTGAGCAGGCGGAGGCGCTCAGGAAGGCTCGTCGGTTCACTTCGCCTCTCCACAGCGGTAGCAGGTCATCGAACGGGGCGACATCGAGGAACAATCCGATGGTGTCATCCATCCCCCTGGCAGGGGAGCCCATCCTCGCGGTTCGCCCGATGGCCTACCAAGACCACCAGCCATATCGCGGGCAATCCCCCTGATCTCAACTCCGTACGAGCCTCGACGATTGCCGCGGACAGGTGGCGGAGGCGGGATGGCTACCCAAGCGCCTGCCCGAGCCGGCGCTCGGCCTGCTGCGGCAACGGCCAGAGACATGCGGACCGTATCCAAGAATTAAATAAGATCGAGGCCTTACAGGGAGCCCCTTTCACTAGCACGGCTACAATAGACCATCTGTAACCGGTAGCCATGTCTATAGCAGATAAGAGCCTAATCCTCTGCCCACGCCCATCAATGGGGGACATCCAAGCCTTGGGTGGTGGTCAGAGCTCGTCTCGCCGTCTTACTCATGTCCTTATGCTCATGCTTGGCTAAGGTCTGCTGGCATGGGCCTATCCAGCCTGTGGACAGAGGCTGAGCTGAACGCGCCCGCCGTCAGGCGGGGCTGCCCATCTGACGGCTCGACAGCCTGGACGCACTCCGGTAGACATTTGTAGTGGCAATTCCTCCTCAATCGCCGTACGGCCCGCGTCCTGGGCCGCCATACGGGCCGCCCGCACCCGCCAATGGCTGGCTCCCGCACCCTCCGCTGCCTCCCACCTCGGGAATGGCCATCACAAGTCTCATCTTCGGCGTTGCTGGCGTTGTCTTCATCTGCCTCTACGGGTTCCCGGGACTGTTCGCCGTACTCTTTGGCCACATGGCCCGCGCTGAGGTCCGGGCGGGCCGGCGCCGAGGCGACGGTCTGGCCGTGGCTGGCCTGGTCTTGGGGTATCTAGCGGTTAGCCTGGCTGTCGCCTTCCTCATATACAGCGCGAACCACTGAGCCCTTTCATCCTCTCTGGCGGGCTCTCCTGAGCTGGGCTGATATCGCGTCTACCGGCCCGGGTCGGCTGCCAGTTGCTTGGGCCGCGTCGCAGACCACAGGGCTCGTCGCCACCAGCCATCGCTACTGAGGTGACCTCAGAGAAATCAATCGGACGATGAGGAATATCCCGGGCGCGGCGGTGGTGGTGGCGTTTCGGGCCTTCGGGAGAAGTCGTCAAGGTCGAAGACAGACGTGGAGCCTCCGGTAGATGAACTCGCCCGGCCCATCGCCGGGGTGGCGGGCGACATCTTGCACCACTTTCGAATCTACCTGGCGGCCCGCGATCAAGTTGGCGGCGATCAGGCGTGCGTCCGCACAGGACAGCGGAGCGCACGGGTGGAACCTCACCGCTTCCGGAACCGAGCGGAGGTCTCCGACCCGCTCGCCCACCGGCCGTGCTGGCTGCCGCCCGAGGAAACACCGCGAGTGCCCGAAGTGTTCGGCGCGGACCTGCTGTACGAACCCGCCTTCACCGGGCAGGTCCTCGCCGACCTGCGCGACCTGCTCCGGCACGGAGCGGCGGCCGTCATCAGAAGGGAAACCACCACGTGAACGAGCCTCTCGCCCGATTCGACGCCGAAGCTCTCCCGGTCGCCGTGTACGCCGACCAGCGGGCGCTGGCGGTCGCGGCGGCGAGCCACGCGGCCGCCGTCCCGCGCTCGCGCGTGTCGCTCACCGGCGTCGTCCGGGTCGTGATCGCCACCGGCAACTGTCAGCTCGCCTTCGGCCCCGCTCCGCGCGAGGAGTGGGTGCCGGGGGAGGCGGTGACCATCTTCCACATGGACGAGTGCGTGGGCATTCGGCACCCCGCCTCGTTCCGCCGCTGGATCAGGGAGCACATTGAGGAACCCTTCGCCCCGGCTCGGGTGCGCTACATCGCCGGCGACGCGGCCGACCCCGAGGCCGAGCGCGCGCCGCTACGAGGCGTCGCTGCGCGAGGTCCCACTCGACCTGGTCTGCCTGAACATCCAGGAGAACGGGCACCTGGCCTTCAACGAGCGCACAACGCCGACCGCGACGACCCCCGATGGGCGCGGGTCATCACCCTCACCTCCCCCACCTGGCACCACCAAGTGGGGGAGGGGCGCTTCGACGGGTTCGACGCGGTTCCGGCCACGGCCATCACGCTGACCGTCCCGGCCCTGCTCGGGGCGCGGCACGTCCAGGCGGTGGTGCCGGAGGCGCGCAAGGCGCGGGCCGTGCGGGCGGTGTTGCGCGGGCCGGTCGGGGCGCACTGCCCGGCCACGTGGCTGCGCGGGCAGGAAGGGGCGCGGCTCTTCCTCGACCGCGAGTCGGCCGCGCTGGTCCTGGACGAGCCGGCGGTGAGCGGTGGCTGAGCGCCGGCGCTACGCGCTGTCGGGGCTGAGCAGGCGGGCGATGTCGGTGTTCGTCCGCCCGCTGCGCGGCCCCTACGCCGAGGCGGGCGAGCTCGTCGCGGTGTGCGACCCCGACGAGGCCCGGGTGCGCGAGCTCGATCCCGCCCTGCCCTGGTACCCGCCGGAACGGCTGGACGATTTGATCACCGAGACCCGCCCCGACACCCTGCTGGTCGCCGGGCCCGACTTCACGCACGCCGAGGCCGTTCTCACCGGCCTGGGCCGCGGCCTGGCGGTGGTGTCGGAGAAGCCCATGGTCACCACCGCCCGCGACGCCGCCAGGATCGTCGCCGCCGACCCCGGCGGCAGGGTGCGGGTCACCCACAACCTGCGCTACGCCCCGCGCCACCAGGCCGTCAAGCGGCTGATCATGGAGGGCGAGATCGGCAGGGTGGTCGGCGTCGAGCTCGTCTGGAACGTCGAGACCCTGCACGGCGCCAGCTACTTCCAGCGCTGGAACCGCCGCGCCGAGTTCTCCGGCGGCCTCCAGGTGCACAAGAGCTGCCACCACTTCGACCTGGTCGGCTGGTGGCTGGCCGACGTGCCCGTGCAGGTCTTCGGGTACGGCTCGCGCGCCTACTACGGCGCCGGCAGCCCGCACGCGGCCGACGACCCCTACCGGCGGCGCTGGGCCGAGGAAGGCGTGTCGCTGCCCGACAGCCCCCTCGGTCACATCTACGACACGGAGATCGACATCGAGGACAACTACGCGGCCCTCGTGCGCTACCGTGGCGGCGCTCATCTGTCGTACAGCATCCAGTTCTCCGCACCGTGGGAGGGCTACCGCCTGGGGATCAACGGCACGCACGGCCGCATCGAGGCCACGCTCGAATACGGCAGACGGGCCGCGGGCCCGCCCGAGCCGATCGTCCTGTATCCGATGTTCGGCGACCGGCGGGAGATCGTGGTCGAGGGAGAGGCCGGGAGGCATCTCGGCGCCGACGAACTCCTCGTCCGCGATCTGTTCGCCGGCGACGGCGACGACCCGCTCGGCCTGCGCGCCGGAAGCCGGGACGGCGCCAGGGCCGTGGCGGTCGGCGAGGCCGTCCGGCGCTCGTCCCAGACCGGTCAGCCCGTGGACATCGAAGCCCTTCTCGCCAGCGGTCGCCCCTGATGGAAGCGACAGAGAGAGCCGTACATCCGGAAACCACGCGCGACCGCTCGCCCTAGCGTCGCACTCGTGAGGGAAGGAATCTCAATGACCATGTCAAGCGGCGAGAGCCGTGACCTGCCGCGGCGGGACTGGGGAGAAGACCCGGTTGTCGCGCAGCAGAGCCCACAGCACGTCGACCAGTCGGCGCGCCAGAGCGAGTAGGGCCTGGGTATGAAGCTTGTTCTCATCCCGTTTGCGCTGATAGAAGGCTCGCGAGAGACCGTCGGCGCGGATGCTGGACAGCGCGGCCATGGAGAACACCTGGCGCGGCGGCCGGTTGAACCGCTTGGGCCCGCGGTTGTTGCCGGTGACCCGGCCCGAGTCGCGTGGCACGGGCGCCAGCCCGGCGTAGGAGGCCAGACGCCCCGCGTGAGTGAACATGCCCCGAACGTCGCCGCCGGTCGCGACGATGAACTGGGCGCCGAGCAGCGGGCCCATCCCGGGCAGGCTCTCGATGACATGGGCCCGCGGGTGGGTGCGGAACCGCTGGGCGATCAGCTTGTCGGTGTCCTTGATCTCCCGGTCCAGTCCGAGCGGCTGCCGGGCGAGCTTCTTGACCAGGATCGCCGTGGTGGCCTCGCCGGGCAGCGCGACGGTCTGCGAGGCCGCCGCCGCCAGCGCGGTCGTGGCCATGGTGTCGAGGCCCCTGCGCCACGCGCCGCTCTCGGTCAGGAAGGCGGCCAGGCCCTCATGGCCGGCTTGCCGGATCTCCTCGGGCGTGCAATGGCCAGATACCAGGATCAGCGCCGAGCGGGTGGAGAAGTCGAAGCTGGCCTCCAAAGCGGGGAAGATGCTGGTGAGCAGGTCGCGCAGCCGGTTCACGCCACGTACCCAGTCGGCCATCGCATCGGCGCGGTAGGAGGTCAGCCGGGTCAGCTCGACCACCAGCTCGTCGGTCGCGGTCACCTCGGTCACCTAGGTCAGGTCGCCGCGCATGCGGGCGGTGTCGGCGATGATCCGGGCGTCCTTGGCGTCGGTCTTGCCCTCGCCGCGGAAGATCCCGGCCATGTCGTTGACCATCCGGCCGGGCACGTAGACCACGTTCTGGACGCTGGTCAGCAAGGCGGCCAGCGGCAACGCGGCGGGCGGGCTGATCAGATCCACCGCCCACCGCACCTGGCCGCCGGTCTTGGCGGCTGTCGCCGTGGCACGCTCGATCAGCTCCTCGATCTGCCGCTGGCCGTTGCCGACTTTGACCGACCACGGTTTCTTGCCCGCCGTGTCGATCGCCGCAGCATGGTGGCTGCTCTCGCCCGCGTCGATGCCGATCCACACGCTCGTCGCCGTCACCCGGCCCGCCTTCTCATTTCCGCGGGTGATCCCCGTGGACGACCCCGCCGGCAGGTCCCTAAACAGCGACGATTCGCATCAGATCTCAATCAGCGGCCAGGGCGTCCAGAACGACGGGGCGGCTATTCCCTCCAAGCTACAACAGCAGCAGCGGACACCCATCAGCCACACCCCGTCGTCCTGGGCATCCAGAGCGACTCACTCCAGACAAATCGATCTTAGGGACGCCCATGACCGTCACGCTGGCCGATGCCACCCAGGCGTGCGGCCTGTCGCCGTCCACGGTCTCGCGCGCCCTGTCCGATCCAGGCGGGGTGAGCGCGCGGACCCGCGACAAAGTGGCCGCACATCATCGCCTACGACCACCAACCTGACGGAGGACTTACTCGTGTAGCTGTCAGAGATCCAGGGGACCTCGATCCGGCGGCCCACCTCCGCCACGGGATGCCGTGGCACCCGCGTAAAAGGTACGGCGGCGGGGCGTGGGAGGCCGGGTCACCTACGGTGGGCTGGCCCATTCTGGTTCCGCGCTGTCAGGGGAGTACGTTGTCTGGTGAGTCCAGCCAGACGCGCTGACCTTCAGGGTCGACCGTGAGGCCGAACCGGTCGAAGTCGGGTTCGCCCCAGTCCCGCCATCGCGTGTACGCGTCCACGAGGAGGTCCCCAACGGGGCGGGACCCGAGCTGATAGGCGACATGGTCACCGCCTGGGTTGTGCACTACCGCGGCCCACGTGGACGGATCGGCGGGGTCGAGCACGTACAGCACAAACCGGCCGCCATCGTGGCTTGTCCGCACGTGCAGACCAGTCAGCCCGGACATGGCCAAGGCCGCACCCGCGGGTGCGCTTGCGATCACACGCGGGTCCGTCGAGGTGGTAGAGCGGCGCCCGCCGCCATCATCATCGTCAGCACGGGTGCCATCCTGGGAACGCATCATCATGTACGACGCCAGTCCCGGAAAGCGCCCTTCCGCCGTTCCGTCCTCGCCCACGGACAGGCACACCGCCACGTCCGCACCGCACTCGGTCGAGAACGGGGCCACGATCACCGCTCCCGGCCGGCACTGCGCCACCCACGTGTACGGCATCGTGTGAACACCGCAAGTGACGTGTACCCGGTCATATGGCGCCCGATCAGAGAACCCGATGGCGCCGTCGCCGACGACCAGGTTGGGTTGGAAGCCCGCGGCGCTCACATTCTTCGCCGCCTGCTCCGCTACCGCCACGTCCACCTCGATCGAGGTGACGTTCTCCTCGCCGACCAGATGCGACAGCAGCGCCGCCGTCCAGCCGGTACCTGTGCCCACCTCGAGCACGCGCATGCCCGGCTCGGGGGCCAGCCAACCGAGCAGGTCCGCGACGGTGCCCGGGGTCGGATACCCACAGGCAGGACCATTCGCCGTCCTGGTCCACGCCGGACCCGGTGCTGGAGTACAGCCCGGTAAGGGCGCTGATCGCCAGATCAGCGCCAGCCGACAGGGCGTCCAGGGCGCGCGGATCCAGAGCCGTCCAGTAGCGCCGCGGCTCCTCATCCTGTTCGAGCTTCTTGTCAGGGCGCATGCGCTGGGAGCGGAGCATCATGTAGGAGGCGCCGCCGACGACGCGGCCGCGGGCGGTCCCGTCCTCCTGTACTTCCAGCCGGAGGGCATGGCTGGCGCCGAATCCTGGATGCCATGGCAGCACGATGACCGCGCCGGGCCTGCATTGTTCGACCCAAGCGTACGGAATGTCGCGGATGCCGCAGGTGACGTGCACTCGATCGTACGGGGCCCCCTCGAGGTGGCCGTCCGCGCCGTCGCCGACTACCAGCACCGGATGATGGCCGGCCGCGGCGAGGTTCTCGCCTGCTTGCTCCGCGACAGCCGGGTCGACCTCGATCGACGTGACATTGTCCTGCCCCGCCAGGTGGGACAGCAGCGCTGCCGTCCAACCGGTGCCTGTGCCGATCTCCAGGACCCGCATGCCCGGTTCCAAGCGAAGATGGGTGAGCAGGTCCGCGACGGTGGCGGGAGACGACGAGGATGACGTGTGGGCGCCGGTGAGCGCCGTCAGCGGCGTGCCACCGTCGTCAAGCTGCGTGATGATCGGCTCGTGTGCGGCGACCGCGTTCCACCAGGCATCAGGGTCGGTGTCGCGGTCGATCAGGAACGGCTCGCTGCCGCTAGCGACCACGCCTACGTCCGGGACGAACAGGTGGCGGGGGACCGCGCGAACGGCGGCTTCGACGGTCTCCGCGATATCCCTTGAGCTTCAGGGTCCAGAGCGGAGATGAGCTTGTCGATGTGGCCCTCGGGCGCGTCCATCTCACCCTTGCGCTGTCCAGCCACGCCGTCTCCTTACCTCGGGTCATGTCTCGCCGCGACCATAGGGCTACCGCCAGGTCCTGGCAATGGCAGGCTCCAGCTTGAAGCTCCAGGGGCGGGACGTCGCCATCACTGCCCCGCTCGATCTACGGCGCGTCCGGCAGGGGGCTGCTCGCGTTGTACGGCTACAGTCCGGCGCGGTACTCCACCCATGCCCTCCCGGCGGCGGCCGCGCGAGCGCGGGCGGCGCGGATTGGCAGAGGGCCGCGGCGGGCGACGAATTCGTGGAACAGGGACCACACGGCGACGAGCGCGGTCACCGCGTCTTCGGGGGCGCTCTTGTAGGCAGGCACCTGGGAGGCGATGGCCTCGACCTGCGGGAGAGCATGTCCGGTGAGAATCAGGCGGGGGATGAGTAGCGCGGTCTCGACCCAGGCGGCGCCTTGACAGGCGAGCCCCCAGTCGATGACGCGTATGCCGCGCTCGGTGGCCACGAGGGTCCCCTCCCGCAGGTCGGCGTGCAGGAGGGTGTCCCCGGCGAAAGCCTCGACGTCGAGCTTGACGCGAGCGGCACGGTAGGCGTCGAGGCACTTCAGATCGCCGGGAGGATCGGCCAGCAGGGCGTCAGCTCGCTTTCGCAGGAACTCCACGTTGTCGCTGACCGGCGGCACGCCGGCGCCGGGGTTCGGGGTGAGCGTGCCGCCCAAGACACCGACCATTTCGACGACCTCGGCGACATCGTGCGAGCCAGGCGAGAGATCCACTGCGCGGATAGCGTTAACGTGCTCGAACAGCAGCCACACCCATCCGGCGGTGTGTCCACCCCTCAACATCTGTGGGGTGGGCACCGTCGCGGGCAGGGCGGCCGCTACCCGGCGTTCACGCTGGTAGAGGTCGGCGGACGGTGAGTCATCCGGCAGGGCCTTCAGAAACCTCAACCCCGAGAGGGTGGCCAGCCGTACAGCCACCCCCGAGGTGAGCCCACTCGGCAGGCTGACCACGTGCCGGATCGGCCCGCACGCGGACGTGACCGCATCCCGCGCCTCCTCAGGGAGCTCCTCCCACCGGTACATCATGTGCCGCACTGTACGCCGCCCCTATCCGCGTCGCTGCCTACTTGAGGCTGTCGACGCGGCACCCTTGGCACTGATCGCACATGGAGCAGTACCCGGCCGAAGGCGGGAGCCTCCTGTCACCTTGGCGCCCAGTACCCAGATGTCCATATACGGCTGCGAAGAGTTACCATCATCTCTCTGTGTAGTCGACGATGGGCCGGATCATGTCACACCCGCCACTTCCAGGCGGGGTGGTCAGGGACCACGGGAGGCGGTGAGGCCGGCTCAGACCTGGACTCGTCGGACAGGGACAGCGGGCAGTTTGTGGATGATCCGCTGGCGCTCGATCACTTCGTGCGGTTCACTGAAGCGCGCGGTCATGGCATCGATTTCCACCTGGGCCCGCTCGATCTAACGGGTCAGGGGCCCCTCGGGGCGTCGATCTTGTTCAACGGCCACATGCGTGGATCCGGTTCCCGTTCAGCTTGCCAGGTCATATCGACGCCACGACAGTGCGGGCGCGCGGGTGAGCCGGCGAGACATCACATCGGTCATCGCCCGGTACACCCGTGATTCAGGGCTGGCCGGCGGGCTTTCATCCTCACGGATCAGGCGCCGGTACGACATCAAGGTGCCGTACGGCCGCTCGGCGATCCATCGATTCGGCTGGAAACAGTCCCCCGGTCGGAGGGGTCGCGTTCGATGGTCTCCACGTCGATCCCGAGCCCCGTCCCGTGGTCGACGACCGTGCTCGTGGACCCCTGGTCGACCGCGGGCTTTGGTCACCATGCTGGAGGTCTAGGCTGCGACCCGTCCAGCGGAGCGGCCCCGGCGATGTTCTCGCACGCGGAGGCGGCCAGCACTACCACCGCGATGACCAGGCCGAACACGTCCGCGGCCAACCCTCTCGCCGCCAGGAATATTCTTGGCCGCCTCCCTGCGTGTCGTGGTGGCGAGGGCCTCAGCCGCCCCGCGGATGCTCCGGGTGTCCAGCACCATCAGGCTCGGATCGGCTCATTCTCCCTTGTGCTCCCGCATGTTCCAGCGCGTTAGGTCATGGATTCTCTGAGCGGGCGCCTCCGCGCCCAGCACCGAATCATCGTGAACTCGTGCGCCCGGCCTCCAAAGGCGCCCATCACCGGCTGGACAGCTTCTGCGGCATTGCGGACCCCTTGGGCCGTCGCGCCTCGACGCCGCTCTCTGGCGGCCTCCCGTCACCTGGTCATCGTCCGCTCGCGCTCCTGTTAGAGCCTGCTGACGAAGGCTTAAGTGCTGGTGGGCATCGGGCCGTAGAGGGCAGGACCGATCTTGTTGATGTAGCCCTGGTGGGACCATTGGGACAGTTGGACACGGAAGCTGTTGACGTTCTCGATCCCGAGGAAGGCGGCAAGTTCGCTGCCCTTCCAGGCCCGCCAGGGCTGGGCGGCCAACAGTTGCAGGACCTTGCCGCGCCGGTCGGGGCTGGACAGGTGCGGAAGCAGCGGCGGGTCACTCCAGCGACTGCTGGGGGGCCGACCTGTCAGTTCGCGCGTCAGGCGGCGGGTCATCTGGTGCACGGTGGCCCACCAGATCATGGCCTCGTGGTGGTCAGGTCTGCGCTCGTAGACGCGTACCAAGCGGCGGTAGCGGACCAGCCAGGCGAACGTCCGCTCCACCACCCACCTGCGAGGCAGCACGACGAAGCCGCGCAGGTCGTCGCTGCGTCTGACGATCGCGACGGCCAGAGCCAGGACCTGCCCGGCCCAGGCCTGCAACCGTCCGGCGTAGCCGCCATCAGCCCAGACCAGACGGAGGGTGGAGAACTTCTCCCGCAGCAGCGCCAGCACCGGATGCGCGGCGTCACGATCTTGCACCGACGCGGCGGTGACGATCACACACAACAGCAGCCCGAGCGTGTCGACCACGACATGCCGCTTCTGCCCCTTCAGCTTCTTGCCCGCGTCGTAACCACAGACCGGCGCCCCGACGGTCTCGGCCGCCCTGACGGTCTGGGAGTCGAGACATCCGGCGGTGGGAAGCTCACCCCGTCCGGCCAGGATGCGCAGCCGACCGCGCAGCCGCCCGGCCAACCGTTCAGGCAGGCCACGCCTGGACCAGCGCAGGAAGAACGCATACACCGCCTCGTGCGGCGGGAAGTCGACCGGCAGGGCCCGCCACTCGATCCCGTACCGCGTCACATAACCGATCGCGTCCAACATCGCGCGCAGGTCATGCACCATCGGCCGGCCCGTGACCACGACTAACTCGGCCATCATCGCCCGCGCCTCGGACTCCAGCACCGACCATTCGGCATCGGCCAGATCGGATGGGTATGCCGGTTTCCGGCCGCGACATTCGCACCCCGGTGAAGCGCAACCGCTGGCGTCCACGGTCACGGGCGTGTAGACAGACAACCACGGGCTCCTGGCCGCTGAGCTGCTTAGACAACACCTCAGCTACCGGGAGCCCGCTCCTGCTTACGGGTCAACTACTCACTCATGACCACACCCCGGCGCTCTCCTGACCCTCCCCGCGGAACACCAAAGCCCTTCGTCAGCAGGCTCTTAGTTCGCCAAGCAATTTCCCCAGGCGCGCCGTCCTGCCTCAACTGCCTGGCTGCCTCCCGCCGTAACAACTCCCGCCCTTCTTGTTCGGCACGCATGCTCCCGCCGAACAAGAACGGCGGGAGCATGCCCTGTCCCTTGCCGGTACCGCATGTCTTGGTCGTACACCCGATACGACGGACCGTCACGACCCATGGTTTCGCGAAAGCCGCGCGCGTGATGAGAAAAGCTGGACACTAGGTGATGGCGATGAGCGTGATCGTTATATCAGTGTAGTTGTCAGTGATTGAGGCTCGCAGTTGCTCTTCCCCGTCGCAGTTTCTCCTGCTTGAGAGCGTGGACGCGTTCAATGCCGCTCGCCACGTGTCGAAGTCTCTACGCCGATTCTCGGCGTTGCTCGCATCACATGTACCGATGAGCGCGGTTTCCTTGGGATCGCTCTGAATCGACCAGCTAATCACTGGTAGATTCTCGTTTACGGTGCGCGCCAACAGGGACCTGAGCTCATCCACGGCGCGTTGCTGTATGTGCAGCCTGTCTAGTGAATCTTTGTCTGACATAACTAATGACCCGCCTTTCGCGGCCGTGGGGGAGTTATTGTGCGTCTTGTCCCTTTGGGAGCGTGATCGGCTCTTGCCCGTGCTGATGGTCGTACATGCCCGCGAGCGCTGGCCGGAAGGCCGCTAGATAGCCTGGCCACCGCCCATAAAGCGCCGATCTAGCCGCGGCATCTGTTTGCATCAGGAACTGTAGATGTCTCAGGCCGTGCATGAGCACGTCAATGGAACGAGGGATAGGCGCTTCTGTCGCTTTTACGGGAACCGGCTTGCCTACGGCAGCCGGAAGATCTGGGCTAATGGGCGTCGCGTTTCCCCATCTATCTCGCGCGAACTCGCCGCATTCGATGACGGCGACGTAAGTTAGGACAACCGTCGCGTCCTCCGCGCGCCATGACGTGGAGTGCAGTAGCTTGACCTCCCTTAAAGCGCCATTCGCAGTCAGAAGATCGGTGGCAGCAGTGTGAGGATCGCCGCTCCGGCGAACGGCCTCCGAACGCCACGCGCGATTCCCACTTATCAGCCAGAGCCCGATGCTGTCAGCCGATACAGGCCAGACTTCGACGACTACCTCTGTCCGTTCACTCACACTCGTTTTTCTCTTTCCTCGTCCAGGACTCGGCATCCCCTACCTGCTGCCTTCCAGACGCTACGCGTCGAGGAGGTAGCCGTTTTGGGTAGGCCGAGCGTGATCCGATGGCCCTACTCGCTTCGGGCTCGAATGCCTTTGGCTGCCTTGGCTAGTTGGGCCGCGCGTGTTTTCCATGCGGTGATGCGGCCAGCAAGGCTCACCAGCGGCTTCTCCCCTTGCTCAAGGATGCGGGCAACAGAGAGCTCTATGATTTTCGAAGGAATCAAGCGGCTGTCTCAAGGTTCAGGTCAGCTCCGTAGCGCCGTCGTGGCCAGGATCCGCGTCCATGCCATGGTGTGCTCATCGAAGCGCTTCGAGGTCGACTGGCGCGGACAGGAGCGTCTCGCTCACGCCTTTACGTTCCATGTGGCCAGCGTAACGACTTCAGGCAAGGAAACTAGTGCCGCGTTCCTCAAAGGTATGAAGGAACCAGCGGGGTAGGTGTCGGGGCAGGAGAAGGACATTCCACCAAGGTGTGCCGCTAGAAGATCCGTCGCCGGGCTTTTGGCGGATTTAGCCGGCGGGGCCGGCGGGGATGAACACGGAGCGGATCTGGGGATGGCCGGCCGGTGTGGGAGTGAGCCCTATTCGTCCTATTGTCGCAGGCCAGGAGCGGTGGCTGGCGAAGACGGACCCTGTGGCCTACGACGAGGCGCGGACCCCCGGCAGCTGAGCCGAACTGATGGATTCGTCATCAGTCCGGCTCAGGAAAGCTGGGCAAGGAGGATGGAAAGGGCTCAGTGTTCCGCGAGGAAACGCCGGATACAACAGCCCATGGGATTCTTCACGGCAAAACGGACGCGATAGTGCTCTGTGGGATTGCGCCGGCGTCGCCTCTGGCAGGATGTCACGATGAACCCCTCTGGGAGCCGAACGCTAAGCCTGCGCACGCGAAGGGCCGCCCCCCTTCCCGGCATCACCGGAGTGGCGAGAATCGACCGGCGTACGAAGGATCTCACCAAACGCCTCAATCCGGGCGAAATCGCGATTATTGACCACGCCGACCTTGACCGGGTAGGCGCGGAGGCGCTTGTGGCGCGTGGTGTGGCAGCTGTGATCAACGTCGCACCGGGCATCAGTGGGCGCTATCCGAACCAGGGGCCGCAGATCATCGTCGAGTCCGCCCGCCCCTTCGTCGACAACGCCACGCCGGAACTGTTCGAGCGCGTCAAAGACGGCGACGTCATCCGCATCCATGATGGCATGGTGTATTTCCAAGGCCGCGTAGTCGGCCAGGGCGAGGTGCAGACGTCCAGCAGCATCGAAGGCGCCATGGCGTGGGCCCGTGGTGGGCTGGCGGAGCAGATCGAGGGCTTTGTCACCAACACCATGGAATACATCCGTAAGGAGAGCAACCTGCTCATTGATGGCGTTGGCGTGCCCGAACTTCGTACCAGGCTGAGAGGCAGGCACGCCCTCGTCGTCGTGCGTGGCTACCACTACAAAGAGGACCTCGCGACCCTGCGGCCTTATATCCGGGAGTATCACCCCGTCCTCATCGGTGTTGACGGCGGCGCGGATGCCCTAATCGAGGCAGGTTACCTACCCGAGCTGATCATCGGCGACTTCGACTCAGTCTCCGCCACGGCGCTCGCATGCGGTGCTGAGCTTGTTGTGCACGCTTTTCGCGATGGTCGCGCGCCTGGGCTGGCACGGGTCCAGCAACTGGGGTTGGACGCGGTACTCTTCCCGGCGACCGCCATGAGTGAGGACATCGCCATTCTGCTGGCAGATGAGAAGGGAGCCGAGCTCATCGTGGCCGTCGGTACGCACCTGACGCTCGAGGAGTTCCTCGACAAGGGCCGTCCCGGGATGGCCAGCACGTTGCTTACCAGACTCCGCGTCGGCAGCAAGCTGGTAGATGCCAAGGGGGTCAGCAGGCTCTATCAGAGCCGGGTATCCTGGGCATCGCTGTTGGCCTTGATCCTTACTGGGCTGATCACAATTTGTGTGGCTGTGAGCGTGACCCCAGTTGGGCGTGTGTGGATCACCGGGTTGTTGGACCTGTGGAATGATCTCACCTCCTGGCTGGTTGAGCCGTTCTCATGACTGGTATCGCACCACCGCGTCCAGGGCCGAACGGAGTGATACACCTGATCGGATCTACTCGATAGCTGTCAGCGCGGGCTGGCCGCCGCGACTCAGGTTGAGGGGCCACGGTGATTCCGGACAGCCGTCTTATGGCGTAGCCCATGCGGCTGTGTGGGCTGAGAGGGACTCGTTGAGGACCTCCAGGGGTGGCCCGTAGCCGAGCGCCGAATGCGGGCGCTGGTGGTTGTAGAACTCTTCGATGTAGCGGATGACCTGCCGTCTGGCCTTGGCTCGGGTGGTGAGGACGAAGCGCTGCGGCCATTCGTTCTTGAGCGCGGAGAAGAACGATTCGGCCATGGCGTTGTCGTAGCGGACGCCGGTGCGGCCAACCGAGCGGCGGATGCCCAGGACGGTCAGGAAGCGGCAGAACTCGTCCGAGGTGCAGTTCGAGCCGCGGTCGGCGTGGAACACAGCGCTGGGCTGGAGCGGGCCCGCCCCTCCCATACCAAGACGGCTTCGTTCGTCTGGCTCGGCTACGAGGCACCACAACTCCACGCGGGAATCCTCCGGGCCGACACCTCCGTGGCATCGCCCGACCTCGCCCAGGTCGGCGCAGGCTCACTGGTCGGCTTCCTCGACGGTCTCCACGCGACCCGTCAGCCGGCCGGTACACCGCGATTTACCGTACTGGGCCCCAGCTACGGCCGTGTGGTGGCCGGCATGCCGCGCAGCCGTGGAAAGGGATGTTGGCTGGACAACTCATTCTTGTGGGTAGTCCCTGGACAATGGCGGCGTGAGCGAGCGATCCCGGAGTCAAACAGGTCTAAGCCGGCAATTTACCCCAAGACCCCCTCGCCGACCTCGGGCATGTTCCACTCAGCGGCGGCCGGAATCCCGCCCAGGGCGTAGTCACGCCCTTGCTCCCGAAGGGCGCGGGGCCCTTCGATACCCGCCCCCAGCAACATCGCCTTCGGCGCCAACTTGCTTCGTGTCGACCCCAAACCTGCGTCGGGATTCCCGGCTCTCACCGAGGACGACATTGGCGCGCACTCCGGTTACTGGGACAGCTAGTCCGAGTCTCTGAAACCATGGAGCCCATTCATCCTATTGTCGCCGGTCAGGAGCAGTGGCCCGCGATGAGTCCCGGACCTCCGGCAGCAGAGCCGGGGCCGGTAGACGCGCCATCGCACCTGCTCAGGCGAGCCGGGCAAGGAGAATGAATGGGGCTCATGGAATTCATAATCAACGGCCAGTACGATCAAGTATCGAAGCTGCTGACGCCGAAGCAGGCGCCGCCTCCGACGCCTCATGTGATGCCGCTGCCTCAGCCTGTCCCTTCGCCGGGACCGGCGTCCTCGCCGTCGCCCATCCCACAACCTTCCCCCACGCCGACGGGAGACTAGATGTTCCGCGTCGCCAGGTTGATCATCGCAACTGTGGTTGTCATCGCCGGATGCGCGCCCGGCGGACCCATGGGGGGAGCCATGAGTCCACTGGCCGACAAGCCGACGTTCACCAAAGCCCAGGCGCTCACCCGGATCGAGCAGCTCATCGACGGGACCGCCAGCGTCATCCGTCCCAAGCCCCAACTGGACCTGTATCAGCCCAGCCTCAACGACGGCCTCTGCCTCGACCCGCAGGACGGTGGCTCCGAAGACCGGATCGTGGTCAGTCGCGAGTATCACCTGAGAGGGCTGCCCAAAACCGAGGACGCGCTCAAGGAGGTGATCGCCGAGGTAAAGGCATACTGGCAGAGCCAGGGCCACGACATCTCGGGCGAGAGCGTGAACGGTCTACAGCTTTACGCGCATTCCCGCCCCGACGACTTCCTCATCAGCATCGGCTGGGCAGCCGGTGGCGTGCTCACCCTTGGCGCCAACTCCACCTGCGTGTGGCTTAACGGAACCCCGGAGCCCTCCTCTACCTCTTGACGTCAGCAACGCCCCACCGCAATGACCAGGCTCGCGTACGTCACCGCGGTCGAGAGCCTCCCCCATACGACGCGGTGGTGTCCGTACGGAAAGCAGCGGCTGACTAGATGAAGGAGACCAAGGCGTAGCGGTAAAGGTGGAGCGAGGGTTCCATTCTCGGGTTGTGACGACCGAGCTGGGCATTTCCGCGTTCGCACTCGATGTGAGGGGCGACGATCTGCCGACGAGCGCACCGGAAGTAGCCCTGTGGCGGCCCCTGGGCGGATGTGGTGCCGGGGTTGAGTGATGGCGGACTGTGACGCTGGCGGTGCTGTCGGCGTTGCTGCCCAGCCGCTATGAGCGCCGCTGACCGCGGTACTCGCACGCCGAACCGCATGGCGTGTTCCCCCGCCTTCCTCAGCGACCCGGCTACGGCGAGTTGCTGCGCGAGCCCACGCCCCGGGTAGGGCGATGATTCGGCCCGCGATGCCTCGCGGTGGAGTGATGAAGTGCGGGTGGCCGGCTCCACGTCGGTGAAGTGCAGCCGCTCGGCGGAGACCGCGCGGCGTGGCGCGCTGGCCAGGTGGGCCGAGTAGGGTTACCGCGCCTACCGCTCCCGCTCCTTCTGGCGAGCCTGCTGGGCGCCCTGGACGGTTGCTGGCGTTGTTCGCGATAAGTGGCGCCAAGGCCGATGAGCGCGAGGTGTCGCTGGGCACACTGACCGGCGCGCCCCTGGCAGGGGCCGAGCGTCGGTATCTGGCGCTCATCGCCGACCAGCGGTTCTACGGGCGCGCCTTCGAGCGGGAGCGGGCCGAGGGCGGGGTGCGACTGCCGCCCCCGGCCCGGGCCTGAGAGGCCCACCGAACTGGCGCCTCGGTGTTCAAGCCATTGCGCCAGACCATCGAGTCAATCAACCAAACCCTCGAGAGCCAGCGTATCCTCGAACGATACGCTGGTCAGACACCGGCCAGCGTCACCGTCGGTGTCCTGGTCAAGGTCCTGGCCTTGATTGCGGCCATCTGGCACAAAGTCACACCGGCCAGCCGATCCGGAGATGAACCGCACCGGGTCTGATGGAGACTCGATTCCTTGAGAGGATCGAGCCATGGCACGTCCGTCCCCCTACCCTCCCGAGCTTCGTGAGCGCGCGGTGCGCATGGTCGCGGAGATCCGGCCGAACTACCCGACCGAGTGGGCCGCGATGAAAGCGGTCGCAGCAAAGCTCGGCATCGGAACGGCCGAGACGGTGCGCGGCTGGGTGCGCCGGGCGCAGATCGATGCAGGACAGCGGCCCGGGACCACCACGGCCGAAGCCGAGGAGATCAAGCGGCTGAAGGCCGAGAACGCCGAACTGCGGCGGGCCAACGAGATCCTCGAAGCGGCGTCGGTTTTCTTCGCGGCCGAGCTCGACCGGCCACACAAGCGCTCGTAGCGTTCATCGACGCTCATCGAGAGGTGTTCGGGGTCGAGCCGATCTGCCGTGTGCTGGCCGCACACGGGTTGAAGATCGCAACGAGCACCTACTACGCCGCCAAGAATCGCACGCCCAGCGTCCGCGCCGTGCGGGATACCGAGCTCAAGCAGCACATCAGCCGGGTGCGCGCTGACAACTACGGCGTCTACGGCGTGCGCGAGGTCTGGCGACAGCTGGACCGTGAAGGAGTCGTGGTGGCGCGCCGCACGGTCGCCCGGCTGATGGGCGAACTGGGGCTGGAAGGCGTCCGGCGCGGCAAGAAGCCGCGCACCACCATCCGTGACGCCGGACACGAGCGCGCCGACGACCTGCTGAATCGCGACTTCACGGCCTCGCGCCCCAATCAGCGGTGGGTGGCGGACTTCACCTACGTGATGACCTGGGCCGGCGTGGTCTACGTCGCATTCGTCGTAGATGTGTACTCCCGCGCGATCGTGGGCTGGTCGGCGGCCACCACCAAACGAGCCAAGCTCGTCTTGGATGCCCTGGACATGGCACTGTGGCGACGCGCGCGGACCGGCATTCCGGCCGGGCCGGGTCTGGTTCATCACTCGGACGCGGGCAGTCAATACACCTGTTTCGCCTTCACCGCCCATCTGCTCGAGGCCGGGATCGACGCCTCGATCGGCAGCGTCGGCGACGCCCTGGACAACGCCTTGATGGAATCGGCGATCGGCCTGTTCAAGACCGAACTGATCAAACCCCGACGGCCATGGAAAGGGCTGGCCAACGTCGAACTGGCCACCGCCGAGTGGATCGACTGGTTCAACCACCAGCGCCTGCACACCGCCATCGGCGACGTCCCGCCCGCCGAACACGAAGCCGTCTACTACGCTCAACACCAGCCCCAACCGGCGGCTGGAGTCAGTCAATAGAGTCTCCACCGATCCCGGTGCGGTTCAGTCCTGGAGTCGGAGGCCTCCCACGCCAGTGCGGGAGCTTGAGGCCAAGCCTGGCTGAAATCAAAGGGCGATCACCAAGAGCCTGCCGCGTCTAAGCCTTGCCGGGCACGACACAGCCGCGTCGACAGGTCAATGTTCCGGTCGGGGGAGGTCTTGCGTCGACATGTCGTTGGCCAAGTGTTGGGGTTCGGCGCTTGGGCTCTCAGTCCTGCTGGTTCTGTTCGCCGACCTTGATCAAGATCCCATGTGGATCACGCTCGTACCGGCGGGCCTCGTTCTTCGCCATCTTGACCTCAACAGCCGAATCGAGGTCGATGCCGGTCATCTCCGCGATGCTGGCCAAGAAGAGCAAGACATCCGCGAGTTCCTCACCGAGCGTCTCGGGGCGCTTGCGTGCGGCCTCGAAGGCTTCGGACAGTTCACTGTGGGCGAGAGCGAACTCCAAGGGTATGTCGCAGGTGTTGAACCCCTTGGCCAGCTTGTTCTCCCAGGCCCGCCTCTGGACGTCTCGAAGGTGCACCCGATTCTCCTGTGGCGATGGAGCCTTATGCGCTCGGTGAGGATGACGGACGACTGCGAGCCTAGCGGCCATCCTCTCCGCGGGTCAGACGAACGACTTCTCTCATTCGGCCGCCTGTTCGTTGTCCAAGGTGAGGACGTCCGCATGCCGAGCCAGGTCCGCGAACACGGTGAAGAGGCGAGCGAAAAGCGTCCGCAGCTTGTCAAGGGTGGGTGCGGCTCCGACGCGGGGCCAGAAGACGAGCATAAATCTGCGCCGGCGTGGCGGTGAGGTGGATGAGAACGCCTCGCCGAGCGGCCACCATGCCGAGCAACTCGGTGGTCTGTGACAAGGTGAGACGGCCAGCTCGTTCATGGCGACGAGCTTGTCCGGGAGCCGGTACTCGATGGCGTTGACGAACGCCTTCCGGGCATGTGGCAATGCGTTCTTGGCCGCGTAGATGTGCTCGGTGGCGGAGGCGAGGTGGAAGTCCAGACTGAACGGATGACCCGACGCAACGAGCCGTTCCAGTGAGGCTTTTTCATCCCCCTGGCGGCAGGGCGCTGGTCACAGCCTGATCGCGAGCTTGTCGATCGCCTGACGACGTAAGAAACCCCTGGTAGATGGATTGATCACCACAACCAGATCCGTCACAACCAGGGGCCTCGGATGCTGTTTTATCGTGCCGCCGTCGATTTGTCGCGTTCAACGCTGAACTACGTCGCCGGAGTGATCCGCCGGCATCGTAAGGCGATCAAGTCGGCTTGGCGGCTGCTCAACCCGGGACGGCAGGCCCCGCTGGTGCTGGTTCACCTGCGCAAGGGGGAGACGTTCACCGAGCTGGGGGCCGGGTTCGGTGTCTCCGCCGCGACCGCCTGGCGGTATGTGGAGGAGACCGTGATGCTGCTGTCGGCGCGTTCGCCCAAGATCGGGCAGGCGCTGCGCAAGGCCCGCCGCGATGGGGTGCACTACCTGGTGCTGGACGGCACGCTGATCCGCACCGACCGGGTCGCCGCCGACCGCCCGTACTTCTCCGGCAAGCACCGCGTGCACGGGATGAACATCCAGGTGATCGCCGCACCGGACGGGGCGATCCTGTGGACCTCAGGGGCACTGCCGGGCAAGGCGCACGATCTCAGCGCTGCCCGGATCTGGGGCATCCTGAGGGAACTGGAACGGGCCGGGATCGTTGTCTTGGCGGACAAGGGCTACCAGGGTGCCGGTGGTCCGGTCATCACGCCCTACAAGGGCAGAGATAAGCCCGCCTCTCAGAAGCGTGCCAACCGATCACACGCCCGCCTTCGCGGCCCAGGCGAACGCGCCAACGCCCAGCTCAAGACCTGGCGCATCCTGCGGAAGCTCCGCTGCTGCCCACTCAAAGCTGGGCACCTCTGCAAGGCCATCGCTCTTCTGCAGAACTACGAAGTCGCCCGAGGATGAAAAGAGGTCAGTGCTGATTCGACGTCCAAGGGGGCGGCCCAGAGCGGAGCATCGTCGTCGATCTTCGCCAGGTCCGGTTGCGGCACCAGGGGGCCCGGGCGCGGTGTTCAGCGACGACGTCGGCTGTGGCATGAGCGTGGCGGGCATTCCAGACGATGACCAGGTGGTGCGGGAGAAGAGCTGGTGCGCCTTCTCATTCCGCCACGACAGGTTCGTCCCTGCGCCGATCAGTATCCCGATCACTGCGCGAAAACGGGTGCAGGCCACCAAAACGGTGGTCAGCGCCGAGAACACCGGGAAAGGGGGCGATGAGTAGCATCTGCAGAACTCTGCCAGCAGACCCTGCCAGGTTGCCGGTGGAGCCAGTTCCTGAGGCATCGGCTGCCAGACTAGGCTGCTTTAGGAGTGCATTGATGTATTTCTCCGTACCGGCTGCGGGCTATGCGGAGCAATGTGATCAAGTCGGCAATCATGTTCCGGTCTTTTGCCACCTCCGAAAAGTCGATGCCCATCCAAGGTCGTTTGTCGCCGCATCGGAACAGGATAAATGCGACGTAGGGACCTGTCCTGGGTGCGTCGCCCGTGTAGGCAACTAACCCCTTTCCGAGGTCGGACGGCAAATCGGCCACTCGACTCTTACCAAAGTTCTCGTGGGCGAGATCAAGCGCTTCATCGCCCCCACGGATGGACCAGTTGAGGGAGAAGCGGGTGTACTCATTCCTCAACAAACATCCACCATTGGTGGTGGGCACGCCGTCTTTGCTTTCCTCCAGCGGTATGGACAAGCCGCTGATCAGGCGCACCGCCTGCTGGGGAATGACATCACACCAGTAAGGACCTGAGTCAGTCACCGGTCGTAGGTCCGCCGTTGCTGCGGGCGGTAGCGGGGGATCGTTCTGCTTGGTGCAGCCGGACGTCAGCGCCAGCGCCAGCAGGACGCTGAGGTACGTGGCCAGAGCGCGTGAAGACATGTCAGTAGGCCCGCTGGATGCCAAGGTTGTCGGCAACGTCCCAACCGGCGCTGTTGTCCATCGCCTTTCGTACGATTTGCGGATTGCTTTCTACCTTGGAGTGCCAGCGTGCCCACTTGATGAACTGGTCGAGCATGGCTGGATGTGCCGTGATCTCGTTGAGCGACTTGAGAACGGACGGATGACCGTCTGTGGCGAAGAATCTTCCCTTGAGGTCTGCTCGGGCAGCTGCGCTCCACTTACCGTGTGCGATTCTGGTGCTGAGAATCATCAGCCTAATCATCGACATGGTCATGTACGATCGTCGCTCGCCTGCTGCATGGCCGATCCGGTGGTCAAACCGTCCTGCAGCATCCGGTCCGTCAAAAACGGGGAATTTTTCTCGAATGTCATCGGGATGAGATTTTCATTCGCCTTTTCACCCAAGAATCCGAAGCGGGTGGCGAGCTTCCCCGCAGGTCCGGTCAACTCGCTTAGTACATTGTTGATCAGGCCTTTCATCTCCGCCTTGACCTGCTCATCACTCTTGGCCTGCGCCAGCCAGTACAGCCGTCGAGTCTCGAGAATGTGCCCCATAAGCGCGCCTCCGGAATGAGTACGTCCTCTAACTGTTTCCCACCGTCCCGTTTGTAGGACTCGCTAATTGCGCGCGGCATTCGTTGCGTCTCGGCCCCTGTCAGGGCTTTCGTGGCAGCCGCGTCGGTTCCCACGAAGGCGAGCAGCCGATCCATATCGGTGTGTTCGATGCCCTTCAGTCCTGGGTCGTCTTCCTCGAAACGCTGATACCTCATCGATGTGCGTGGCCATAATCGATCCTGGTGTGCCTTGGGTTCGATGGGAGTCGTGTTTCTGGATTGTCATGTCACGGTGGATGCGATCTCGAACTGTATCGGGGTGAGCATGCCCGGGCCCCTGTGCCGTCGTTGCCGATTGTGCCATGTTTCCAGGTATCGGACAGCCCCATCGTCCTATGCCACCTTCCTCTCATCAAGTGGCACAAGAATCCAGTAACCCACCTCAACTTAACCTGGGACACACCACCCGCTTCCCATACGTCTCAACCTTCGACGGTGCCCCGCGCAGATCGCAGCAGTCGCAGAACAAGACGAGGCAGTCCGGGGACTCATCACCACCGATGCGGCTGGACTGTGCCACGTCAGCGCTATGAAGCGGTCCCCCAGACGTCGCACACCACGACCGGGACGCCCTCTCGTCCTCCAATGAGGCCCAGGCGCTTGGTTTCTGGAGACCGAGAGGAGAGGAGCTCAGTTGCCTGGATCGCCGCAGAATGCGACGAGCTCTTTCCGCCTTCCCGACCAGAGTTCCTCATCCGCAATCGGGCATGTCATTTTCTCTACGGCTAACCCCGTCATCCCCGAGTGGAGCTGAGGAGGAGAGGTCGGAGTTTCCGGGTGAATTCGATGACGTCCGCCACGTGATCTCGCCCCGGCGCGCCTCGTGCAATCATGACGGACAGTAGCTTGGTGCCATCCGATGTCCATGCTAGCGCTCTGGCGCCGATGACGTTCCCGTCCGCGTCCTCCATCAAGGAACTGAAACCTGGCTGGATCTCGGCGGGTAGATTAGTTCCGTCCTCCTGAGTCTTGGTGTATTCCAGGCTGTCTAGAGTGGAAGCGAACGGGTCGTACAGTTCGATAGACATCCGCGCCTTTTTCTCAGTTGCAGGAAATCGACTGATGATGCAGTGAGAAAAATTCTTTACCGACGTGGAGCCGCTTGCGCGGAAGCTGCTGATCCCCAAGGCGCGAGCGATGGCGTGGTTCGAAACCACCCCGCACTCTAGGGGTGCGGCAGTCACGTCTCCTAACGGACGCCGATCTCTGGGAGGTGGCGGCGAGGGGGACGAACATGCTGTTGTGACAGCGAGCATGATTGCCAATGGGAAGGATGCGTACCAAGCTCTCATTTCTTTGCCTTCGGCTTTGACATGCAGGAGCATAGATGCCACAGCGTGGCCTGTCCATGTCGATGTCACGCAGCGGGAATATGACGCCCCGCCGTTTTCGCCGTCGCCACCATTTGCTGGCGATGCCTCACCTGCTGATCATTCTGTTAGGACTTCTTAAGGCCAAGCTCCGTTACCTCCTGTCGTGGCCCACGCACGCCGCCGCCCTCAGTGCGATCTTCGAGTCTGTGGAGGGCTGGTACGATCTGCACCCGCTTGCACAGCGGCCCGGGCTACGGAAGCCCCGCTGGCTACGAGGCCGCCGCGGAAGCTTGATCACCACAAGAGTGTCCGCCGAAGCAGGGAGGGAGCTAACACAGCCTCGCTGCCCTCACGCTGCTCGCTTCCTGCCGACACGAGTCGGACATAGGGCAGATTCCCGCCGGAGTTCGAAAGGCGATTGCGGCGACCTGGCTGCGCCACTTCGATGGGTGTCATGACCGTCACTACCAAGGAGATTCGCGAGGTCCTGGCCCGCTACCTCGACACGCACCCTGACCGCGCGCCTGATGTGGCTACGCTGACCCACGCGATTGACACGTCAGGCCCGAGGCTCGCCTCGCGCTGCACGTTTCCACTGCACGTGACCGCCAGCGCGGCCGTGATCAGCGACACTGGTCGCGTGCTGATGATCCATCATCGTGCGCTGAACCGGTGGCTGCTGCCCGGCGGCCACTGCGAGGCCGGGGATGGCAGCCTGTATGGGGCGGCCCTACGTGAGCTGGAGGAGGAGAGCGGAATGTCGTGGCAGCACGTGGTCTCCCCGTCCGGTATCGACATCGCCCCCTTGGACATCGACGTCCACGAGATCCCCGCTAATCCGATCAAGAACGAGCCCGCACACTGGCACGCCGACTTTAGGTTCGCGTTCTGGTCGAAGGGCACGGCGATCGTCATCCAGCCAGAGGAGGTCAGCGCGTACGCCTGGCGGCCGGTCGCTGATCTGCCCACCCCTCGGCTGGTCGAGTGCGTGGGAGCGCTGTAGGCATTCGCGTGCTTCGCGGCCGCTGATCTCCCGCCGGAGACACTGTTGGCGAAACGAAATTTACCGTGAACGAAGTGGCTCCGCGATCACTGATGTGATGATGGGGGCCGCCGCCTTGATGGTTGAGTCCAACGGGTGGGGGTGATCAGTGGTCGTAGCGGGTGAGTGATCTCACAATCGGCTGGTCGGTGTGATCGTTGTGCCAGATGGCCGTGGTCAAAGCCAGAACCTTGACAAAGACGCGGACGGTGACGCCGGCCGGGGTCCGGCCACCATGTCGTTCGAGACCGAGATACCTTTCAACGTCTGGTTGATCGACTCGATGGTCTGGCGTAACGGCTTGAAGAACCGCGCGCCGGCCCGCTCGGCCTCACCAGCCAGGGCCGGGCGCGGCAGCCGCACCCCGCCCTCGGCCAGCTCCCACTCGAAGGCACGGCCGTAGAACCGCCGGTCGGCGATGAGCGTCGGATGCCGATGCTCGGCCAATGTCAGGGGCGTGGTGGCCAGCATGCCCAGCAGACAGCCGACGGGCACATCCTGACCTCCGACCGCGCCGGCGTAGATAATGAGCTTGTCATCCTCGGCCGCGCCGCACGCCAGTCCGTGCACCACGGCCTGGCGCACCGGCTGCGCGGAATGGGGGGATCACCACCAACTATTCAGAGGGATTACCGGTTCCCTCTGTCGCGGCGACCCGGGAGCACCGAGTGAGCATCGAGCGGCAGACCACCATCACCGACGAGCAGTGGCAGTACGCCCGCACCATCTGGGAGTTCCACCATATGCACCACGACCTTCGACGCTGCGATGCGGCCATCGGCCTGGGCAGCCATGATCTTGGTGTGGCGCGCGCCGCAGTGCGGCTGTATCACGACAGCTGGTTCCCCACCCTCGTCTTCTCCGGCGCCACCAGCCCCACAACCGCGGCTCGGTTTCCCCGCGGCGAGGCCATTCACTATCGCGAGCACGCACTTGAGCTCGGTGTGCCCGACGAGGCGATCCTGGTGGAGCCGCACGCCACGAACACCGGCCAGAACATCGCGCTGTCGCGCCGGGCCCTCGCGGACGCGGGGCTGCGGCCCGGCTCGGTGCTGCTGATCTCCAAGCCGTACATGGAGCGTCGCGCGTACGCCACGGCGCGCAAGGTGTGGCCCGAGGTCGACGTGGTGTGCGCCTCGGAGCCGCTGGCGCTGGACGGCTACGTCACCTCGATCGGAGACCCGCGTCTGGTGATCGACATGCTCGTTGGGGACCTGCAGCGCGTGATCGAGTACCCCCGTCTCGGCTATGCCATCGAGCAGCCCATTCCAAGAGAGGTCTATGACGCCTACCAGGCTCTTCTTCGCGCTGGATTCGACAGCAGGCTGGTCCCGTCCTGAACTGGTGGATGGCCCGGTGCGTGCCATCCACCAGCCCAACCTTCCATGGCTGGCGATGTTGGCCAGGCTGTTCACCGCTGACTCTTGGATCCTTGTGACGGGCGTCCAATTCATCCAACGCGATCACCAGGAACCGGGTACACCTGGCCCTCCTCGAGGGCTCACAGCGGACGCGATGGCTGTCGATCGACCCATCGACTCAGGCCGCCATGGACTGGTTCGACCTCCGCGAACGCCGTCTGAGACAGATGATCCGGGACGCGGGCCGTGGAGTTGGCCCGGTTTGGTGGACAGCTGATCTCTGGGGAACCCTGGTTCCCGGAAGGAGGAGTCCGCTGTGCCGAACAACTATCCGCCGGAATTTCGCCGGCAGGTGGTGGAGCTGGTGCGCACGGGACGGACGCCGGAGGAACTGGCCAAGGAATCTCAGCCCTCGGCGCAGTCGATCCGTACCTGGGCGCGCCAGGCCGATCTGGATGACGGCCGCCGCCAAGGCGGCCTGACCAGCGCCGAAAAGGGCGAACTGGCCCGGCTGCGACGCGAGGTGAAGGTTCTCCGCGGAGAGAAGGAAATCTTGCGTAAGGCCGCCTTAGATTCAGACGATCAGCGCAACGCTGCATGTGGATGGGTGGATCGTGGCTCGGATGGGTCGGCCGGGAATGTCGGACGCGATGAAAGAGGACTTGTGGCGGCGGTGGCGCGCGGGTGAGTCCATCAGCGTGATTTCCCGGGCACTGGGCAAGCCTCCGGGGTCGGTTTTTCACGGTGCTGAAGCACCATGGCGGCACGGCGCCGGTGGAGCGGGTGCGTCGGGCCGACCGTTTGAGCGCCGAGGAGCGGGAGTCGATCTCTCGCGGTCTGGAGGCTGGAGCCTCACTACGGTCGATCGGACGCTCGGCGTCCACGGTGAGCCGGGAGGTCGCCCGCGACGGCGGCCGGGTGAAGTACCGTGCGGTCGCCGCCGAGCGACGCGCTCGGCGGCGGGCACGTCGCCCGAAACCGTCCGCCCCGCGGGACAACCCGGTGCTGCGCCAGCTGGTGATCGAACTGCTCGACAACGAGTGGTCGCCGGAGCGGATCGTGGGACATCCGCGGCTGACGCACGCCGGCGACCCGCTGATGCGGATCAGCCACGAAGGCATCTACCGTGCGATATACACGACCCGGTGGAAAGTGATCCCGCGTCAGCTGTGCGCCAAACCGCGCACGCGCCGTCCCATCCGCGAGAACAAGAAGGACACGATCAAGGGCCAGTGGCGTTCGCAGATCACCGGGGCACGGCCGCTCGTGGAACGGCCCGACGCAGCCGACGCCCGTACCGAACTCGGCCACCTCGAAGGCGACCTCATCGTCGGAGCCAAGAACAGCCAGCTCGCGACGCTGGTCGACCACGAGTCCCGCTACCTGACCATGGTCGCGCTACCCAGCCGTCACACCACGACGGTCATCCCCGCCCCGCGACAGGCGTTCTTACGGATGGATGCTCGTCTACGCGGCACTCTGACTTGGGACCGCGGCATGGAACTCGCCGGCCACCGGCCGCTGACCGAAGCGACCGGCATGGACGTCTTCTTCGCCGCACCCCGCAGCCCATGGCAGCGGGGCACAAACGAGAACACGAACAAACTGATCCGGCAGTACTTGCCGAAGGGCACCGATCTGGGCCTGTATAGCCAAGCCGACCTTGACGCTCTGGCCGCCCGGCTGAACAACCGCCCCCGCAAGTGCCTCGGCTACCGAACCCCCGCCCAATGTGGTGCCTTGACTCCTTGGACCCGGCCAGTACACCTCGATCGCTTTCGGCCGGCGCTGTGAGCAGGCAGGCGTCCGCCCATCGACGAGCTGGACCGGGACGCGCTTCGACAACGCGATCACCGAGAGCTTCTTCGCCTCGCTGGAGTGCGAACTGATCGACCGGCGCACCTTCCATACCAGGTCAGAAGCCGAATGAGCCCTGTTCGGCTACATCGAGGGCTTCTATAATCCGCGCCGCCGCCACTCCGCCAACGGCCAGCTCAGCCCGGTCGAAGACGAACGCCGACACGCGCTCAAGAACGCTCAAGACCTCGACTACGCTGCCGCGTAGTCGCAAGTTCTGATGTGTCTATCGAACCGGGGCAACTCCTGAGGCGGCTGCGTCAGCCGTCGGTTGATGGTCATCTCGACCCGACCCCGAGAGGCGCTTGATGGATGACGCGCCACTGATACACGCCGCGGTCTCTGTTGATGTTGATCAGAGACGCGCTCTTGATCACAACGGAGATGGTGGTGGGGTGGCGAGCCAGGACCTTTCGGATCGGAGCGAGAGAAGCGCCGGTGGTGTGAGAGTAGGCGAGGCTTACGTGCGGGCGGAAGCCTCCTTCCGCCTCGGGCACACGGTCCGGTCCCCACACGTCCGCGATGCCGGCACGTACAGCGCGCCGCACCTTTTCCATGGTTTCGGCGGGCCGGACGGGGAGGTTGACCCCTTCCGGGTCCGCGACCGCGGGCCCGAAGATCACCTCGACAGGGGCAAGGGAGGCGAGGCGGTCGGTGACCGCCGTAGCGATCTCGCTCGCTGCCTGCTCGCTCGTCTCATGTGTGAAGCCAACGCCTTGCATCGTCATGTGGAGCCACTCCAGCGGAATGGGGCCCAGGACCCCGGTGCTCTCCAACTCGGGTTGAATCCGCTGAGCGAAGGCGTGGATGCCGGGTTGGTCGTCCACCAAGATGTGCCAGGTGTAGCAGGAGCGGCCCTGCCGCCAGCCCGGCCGCCACCACCAGTGATTACGTGTCTCGGTCTCTTCCGTCGTCAAGAGCCCGCCTCCCGGTCCACGGCGTCGCCGCCCGGAAGGCGCCGATCGCGTCCCCGATCCTTCTGCCATCGCTGCTGTGGCGCAAGGCCGGGCGCATTCTGGTGGTGATCTCCGCGAGCTGCAGGAGCAGCGGGGCCGGACGGGCGTCGACTGGCGTCTCGAGTACGGTCGATAGCGCTACCGCGGCTGCGTCGAGTTCATTCAGGTCGATATGTGCCCGCACGATGTGCAGTTGGGTCATGCGTTCGGTGCCGACGTTTCGCTCTGACATGGGCTTGGATTGGGAGATGCCGACGGCGCGCTTGGCCATCTCCAGCGCCTGTGCGGGCTGGCCAAGCACCAAACAGGTGTCCGCCCATTAAGCGGCCCGCTCGGGAGGGCAGGAGAGGGCGCCGCCTGGGCAGTCACGCTCTTGCGTGGGAGCGATGTCCCGTGCGCGGGCCAGGGCGTCGCGGGCTTCTTGAAGGTGCCCCGCGCGTGCGTAGTCCAGAGCGAGAGTGCTGATGAGCATTACTTCGGTCTGGCCGCCCGACCGTCGTGCGTAGTAGGCCCCGCGCTCAGCCTGCCTGATGGCGACCTCCGTGTCGTTCGCCCAGTAGGCCGCCGCCTGCCGCGTCTTACAAACCCATGCGCGCAACGCGTCGTTGCCGGCTTCTCGCGCGAAAAACCACGCGGTCCGTGTATGGGCCGCCGTGGCGTCCAGGCGGCCCTGGTCGGTGCCCGCCCAGCCGAGCATGGTCATGGCCCAGCCTGCGATGACGTGGAGTTCGTTCCGATATCGCAGGGTTTGCCGTCCTTCAAGGAGAAAGAGGGCCTCATCGCGAAGAAACGCGACCAGCGGAGCCTTGAACATTGCCGAGCCGCGCGCCATCAAAGTCCGTGAGCTGTGCGGAATGGGAGTGATCCAGACGGAGCACCTCGTGGACCCCTTCACTCACGTTCCCCGCCATATATGTGCCGACCGAATCCAAGGCGAGCGCCGACTCGGCGCATGTCGTGCCCATGGACACCAGCGCGGCCCTGGACCCGGGCCTCGGTTCCATCACCGCGCGCTGGCCGGTCGGCAGGCTGGAAAAGGCCGGCGGCGAGTCTGGTACGCGCGTGCCGGAAGCGGGCAGCAGCGGTTACGAGGCCGCGCTCACGTCTTGCCCCCGTCGGCGACATCGGTGTGTGATCTTCGTGGCCAACAACCTCGCAGCCGCGCCACGCTCACACACGCCTGGACGATGCCGACGACCAGCGCGACGCGCTGGGCGGTCCGCGCTCACGACGCCGGAAGGCATGGTCAGCCGCGGCCATGAGCGGTGCTCCCTGATGCCTAGCCACGGTATCGGCTGCTCTACCGAACGCGCCCTCATCCCCGCCACCGGCGGTAGTACCGCGCGCTTACGACGGGGACCCGAAGGTCAAAGTGGCGATGCCGCGAGCGGCTCTGATGAAGACCAGAAGCACGCGCTGGTCCGGGGATACCCTCGGCCCTCCTGACGAGATGACCCTGCTTCTTCTCACCACCCCTAACGGCGTGAGGCGACAGCGCACAGCGATCGCGCGCCGGTCGCGCTCTTCGCCCGATGGGGCGTGCCAGCCCCTGTCAGCCGCCGCGGCATCGCGCTCGCGCTACCTGACGCTACGATCACACAGGGGGGCTCGAAGGCGGTGTGTACGCGTGTGGTCCCGGTGCCCAGAACCTCATGGACCAGTGCGTGGGGTCGGTGCCGGACGTGGGCACTCCACCACCGCCTCAACGCGGCCAGCAGCCGTCTTCTACTCAAACCGTCAACACGCTCCGCCCACGGAGCCGAGATCATCGCTGGCAGGCACCGGACGTTCAGGGTCACCTGGCGAAGGAGATACCGGCGCCGTAGGACCTCAGCAGCCGCACAACCACCGTGCGGGAGCCCTCTGCCCACCCTCGTAGCGACTCGGCAACCCCGCGTTCCGCCGGGCCAGCCATCTGATCGAGGCCACCGCCGTCGCGACCGGCGGGGAGTGTGCTCCTAAGCATGGCACACCACCATCCCCCGTACAGAAAAGGAGCGCACGTGATCGCACACGCTACCCCGCCAGGGTATGGAGGGCATCGATGACGGCCCCGCCCGAACTGCGGTGGGAAGACCTGCCCGACGGCGCGCGAAGCGCCGTTCTCGCGCAGTTCCCGCCCCCTGTCCAGATCACGAGGCTGGGAGGAACGGGCCGGTCGTCCTTGACCGCGCGCATGCGCACGGCACAGCACAGCTTCCTCTTGCGAGCCACCCGGCTCGGCACGTCCTTGGCCGCCGCCCATCAGCGGGCGATGTGGGCGGGCCGCGTCATGCCCAGCAGCGTGCCCACGCCCAAGATGCTGTTCTCCGGAGTGCACGCCGGCTATCTGCTCACCGTGCACGAGGCCTGCCGTGGCAGACCTCGGCGAGCTGACCTTTCGTTCCACTCTCCCGACCTGGACGCGCTAGCGGCGATGCTGGCTGGCCTCAGCGGCACGCTGACCCCATGCCCTGACGGAGCAGCCCCCATCTCGGAGATCCTTCAGCCCCTCTACCGCTACCGACTGATGATCTTCAACAAGCCGCCCGCCGACATCCCCGACAGGCCCCTGTACGTAACCGCGTGGAAGGTGCTCCGCGACAGCATCCGCCTGCTGGAGGGAGACACCCTGCTGAACTGCGCCCTCAGCCCCCGCACCCTCGTGTTCACCAGACGACAGCTGAACATTCTCGGGTGGGACTCAGCCTGCCAAGGCGCGGCCTATGTCGACGCCGCGCTGCTCGCCCCATACCTGGTGGCGGCCAAGAACCGGCCGGCTGACGTCGACATGATGATGTCTTGCTTCGTGCCGGGCTGGCGTACCCACTCCGATGCCGCGCTAGGTCTGGCCTGTCTGTGGACGATGCCGCACCTGTACCGGTCGTTGTACGGTGAGCCGGACGAGCGACCAGGCCACGCGATCACCGCCGAGGCCGGCCGCCTCTGGCTGCGCTACCTCATGGGCATCGACTAATGGGACCTACCGGGTCGGCCTCGCTGGCAGACTCGGTGCCTGGTAGCCGCTGGTGAGTGAGCACTCTCGCCGCCTGGATCTTGAATCCTAGGGTCAGATCGTGCCCTCACCGGTGGTCAGGAGTCTTTGATCGCTGATGGATGCTCCCATGTCTTGTCAAGCGGCTGCTGGAAGATCGTTTTCGCGCATTGCCGGACTGGTCAGGACCTCGTAGAGCTCGCGGGCGATGTAGCGTTTCAGGCAGCGGATGATCTCCTTGGTTGACAGGCCGTCGGTGGTGCGGCGCGCCACGTAGGCGCGGGTGTTGGCGTCGTGGCCCATGCGCGTGATGGCGATCACGTAGAGGGCACGGTTGGCCTGTCGATCGCCGCCGCGGTTGAGCCGGTGGCGTTTGGTCTTGCCGCTGGAAGCCGGGACCGGAGAAACACCGCACAGGGAGGCGAACGCCGCCTCGGAGTTCAGCCGGTCGGGGTTGTCACCGCGGGTGGACAGCAGCTGGGCAGCCGTCTCGACACCGACGCCGCGGACGGCCAGCAGGTCGGGCCGGGCCTGCTTGACCAAACGGTCAGCTGGGCGTCGGCGTCGGCGTCGGCGTCGGTGATCTCGGCGGTGAGCGAGCGGTAACGCATGGCCAGGCGGCGCAACGCGGCCTTGACGCCCTGAGCTGGGTCGGCCAGATCGCCGGTAGGCCGCAGCCGGGCGCAGACGTCGGCGAGCTTGACCGCCGATCGGGCGGGCAGTTGCTCACGCAGCTCGGCGGGAGCGGTGACGACCAGGGCTTTCATCTCGTTGACACAGGCGGTGCGAGCCTTGATCGCGCCCGTGCGGACCAGGTGCGGGGCACGGATCGACTCGACGATCCCGTCACCGGCCTTGGGCACCGCGCTGGCCCGGCCGGCAAGCACGGCCTCGGCCGCTGCGTAGGCGTCCAACGGGTCGGACTTGCCCTTGGCGCGGCGTTGCCGTCGATGCGGGCGGTTGACCTCGATCACTCGTAGGTCCTGGCCGCGCAGGTGCCGGGCCAGCGCGGCACCGTAGGATCCGGTGCCCTCCACCCCGATGGCGTGCAGCCTGCCGAACGAACGCGGCCAGGCCAGCAGCTCGGTGTATCCGGCTGCGGTGGCTGGGAACTCGGCATCGGCCAGGCGGCGGCCGTCAATCAGTACCACTGCGGCGTGATGGGTGTCGGCGTGGGTGTCGACACCGCCGACGATCCGCCGCTTCTTCGGCTTCTTGGTCATGAGCGTCCTTGTGTCGTCGGGGAGCATCGGTGGCGGTGCGTGCCTGGCGGCCGGGCGGGCAGACCAGTGACGGGACCAGCGCGATCAGGCTCCTATCAGGCCACGCGCGACCGCTCTGGCACGCACCATCGGCGATGCTTCCGGCTGAGGCGACAGATCCATCACAGGGCACCAGATCAGCGGGCCGGGATGTCGTTGGGTCAGCCTCAACGGGAGCACCTCCTGCCCCTTCCATCTCACTGGAAAGGGCCGTTGCTGCCACCCCTTGAGTCTCACTGGATGTCGTGCCCTTCGATGGTTGGGGTGAGCACTGGTCCATTAGGTCGCCGACCGGCTCCTGCGGGCTGCTGGTTCTGTCGTCGATCTTGGGGGTGCGGAGTGTTGTTCGTCGGGGATGACTGGGCTGAGGATCACGTGCGCCACGAAGCGCGCGAAGTCGAGCGGAGGTGAGAGACCTTCGCCTCCTGGCCGTCGCAGCGGCTGGGTGAAGCTGGGGGCAGCCTGATCCGGGAGTCGCCGGGGAGGGCGGGAGCAGCCCCGACAACGCCGGGACGCGTCGGCACTGTCAGACGGTGCGGGTCCGGTCAGCGAGACGGGAAGGTGTACGAGAGAAACCAGTGTCTGACGCCCCTTAACGGCCCACCAGCTCAAATCTGACGGATACGGGCTGGGTGCGGTGCGTCCCCGCCCTTGTGTGTTGGCGGGGAACTTCCCGGGACCATGTGAACCACCCCGGGGAGGCCACGGTGAAAGTCTGCGGCGTAGCCGTGGTGATGCCGCGGGGGTAGAGCTGGACGCCTCGTCCGTCGATCGACTTCGTGACGAACGTGGGAACCGTCCGATGTTGCCCTCGCCCCGCGCGGCCAGCGTGGCGGAAGGGCAGGCACGTCGTCTGCTGATGGCATCGGGCGGGGCGGAGGCTCCGTAGTAGTCCGAGGCCGGGAAAGCCGGCCACATGGCGAAGGGGGCCAGCAAGTCAGTGGTGGAAGTGCTGGAAGGCCAGGAGGTTCGCTGGTGAATACGGGTGATCCGTCGTGGGCCCTGCTGAGGGCCGAGCGGCGGGTACTGGAGATCCAGACCAAGCTGCACCGTTGGGCGACCGATGATCCTCATCGTCGGTTCGACGATCTGTTCAACCTCGTCACCGATCCCGGCTTCCTGCTGATGGCCTGGGAGAGGGGGTCGCGGGGAACAAGGGCGCACGCTCGGCCGGAATCGACGGGATGACCGCCGCTTTCGTCCAGGAGCGGGTCGGGACGGAGCAATTCCTCACAGAGCTGCGCGAGCAGCTGAGGAACCGAACGTTCCAGCCCGTGCCGGTCAGAGAGCGGATGATTCCCAAGCCGGGGACGCGCAAGCGTCGCCGTCTCGGGATCCCGACGATCGCCGACCGGGTGGTGCAGGCGTCTTTGAAGCTGGTGCTGGAGCCGATCTTCGAGGCGGATTTCCTTCCGTGCTCGTATGGTTTCAGGCCCAACCGGCGAGCGCATGACGCGATGGCCGAGACCCGCTTCCTGGCATCCAAGACCTACGAATGGGTGCTGGAAGGCGACATCAAGGCATGCTTCGACGAGATCTCGCACCCTGCCCTGATGGACCGGGTCCGAGTTCGGATCGGAGACAAGCGCGTGCTGGCGCTGGTGAAGGCGTTTTTGAAGGCGGGCATCCTCACCGAGGTCGGCACGTCCAAGGAAACCGTTACCGGCACCCCGCAGGGAGGGATCTTGTCTCCGCCGCTGGCCAACGTGGCCCTCTCGGTCCTGGACGAGCACTTCATCCAGGCACCGGGCGGAGCACGTTCGACCACGAAACAGCGCTGGACTCGCCGCCAGAAGGGGCTGCCCAACTACCGGTTGATCCGGTACGCGGACGACTTCGTGATCCTGGTTTCGGGCACTCGGGAACACACCGAGGCGCTGCTGCCCGAAGCAGCGGAAGTCCTCGCCACCGTTGGGCTGCGGCTCTCGGAGGAGAAGACTCTGATCACTCACATCGACGAGGGCCTCGACTTCCTCGGCTGGCGCATCCAGCGCCACCACAAGCGAGGCACCGGCCAGCAGTTCGTCTACAACTACCCGGCCAAGAAGGCACTTCGGTCCATCAAGGCCAAGACCAAGGCGATCTGTCGGATGAACGTGAGCCTGCCGCTGGCGGTCCTGCCGCACAAGCTCAACAACGTGCTGCGTGGCTGGACCGCCTACTTCCGGCCTGGGGTCTCGGCCCGCGCCTTCCAATACCCGCGCATGATCGTCTGGCGACAGGTATTCGGATGGCCGCGACGCAAACACCCCAACGCGGGCTGGAAGGAACTGCGCCGCCGCTTCCGCGACGGCGGCTGGTGGCCGCATGACGGAGGAATCGTCCTGTTCAACCCCGGCTCGGTGGCCACCACGCGCTACCTCCCCCGAGGGACGAAGATTCCATCGCCCTGGCCCAGCACACGCTGAGGACACCCCAACAGCCCGAGGGGACCTGTGGAGAGCCGGATGCGGGGCCAACTCGCACGTCCGGTTCGGGAGGGCGGCATGGAGAAACGGACCCGGAGAAATCCCGGCACCGCGCTCCATGCCGACCCCACCACGA
>NZ_JBSGCE010000074.1:0-41118 GCF_053601695.1 Nonomuraea sp. NPDC004702 | reverse complement strand
CTCGTACGCCTTCTCCGGCGCGAACATCACCGCCAGCATGGCCCGTTTGGCGGGGTCGCCGTCGGTGCTGACCAGCCCGCCCGCCTCGAACCCGGCCCTGGCCGGCGAGCTGGAGCCGCTGCGCGCGGGCTTCGCGGGCCCGGTGATCAGGATCCACGGCGACCTGCACGTGGGCCAGATCCTGCGGTGGCGCGACGGCTACGCCGTGATCGACTTCGACGGCAACCCGACCGTGGCCGACACCGGCGTGCGCCAGCCGGCCGCCAGGGACGTCGCCCAGCTCACCACGAGCCTGGAGCACGTGGCCCAGGTCGCCGTCAAGCGCCGGGGCACCCCGCCCGCCCACGCCGCGGCCTGGGCGGCGCGGGCCCGCGCCGGCCTGCTGGACGCCTACCGCGACCGCCTGTCCGGCCTCGGCCGCTCCGACCTGCTGGACGAGACCCTGATCCGCCCGTTCGAGGTCGAGCAGGAGTGCCGCGAGCTGATCTACGCCGCCCGCCACCTGCCCCGCTGGCGCTACGCCCCCATGGGCGTGCTGCGCACCTGGTACCCCGAGGAGAACCTGCCGTGAATCCCGAGCTCTACCTGGCCGACCTGGAGGCCAAGCCCGCCGCCCTGGCCGCCCTCGCCGACGGGCTGCGCGCGGCCGATCCCTTCGCCGGGCTGCCCGAGGGCGTGCGCCGGGTGCTGTTCCTCGGCATGGGCAGCTCCCGGTACGCCGCCGGGGTGGCGGCCCTGCGCCTGCGCGCGGCCGGCGTGGACGCCTACGCCGACTACGCCTCGGCCGCGGCGACCTACCCGGCCGGGCCGGACACGCTGGTCGTGCCGATCTCGGCCACCGGCGGCAGCCGCGAGACCCTCGACGCCCTCGCCCGCTACGCCGGGGGCCCGTCGTACGTGGCCGCGATCACCAACGTGCCCGGCTCGCCCGTCACCGAGGCGGCCGACCTGGTCGTCCCCATGGGCGCGGGCGAGGAGCGCGGCGGCGTGGCCTGCCGGACGTTCCAGCACACGCTGGCCCTGCTGCTGGCGCTCGAAGCCCGGCTCACCGGGACGGGCGGCGACCTGCCCGCGCTGCTCACCCGGGCCGCCGAGGCCACCCGCGACCTCCTGGACCGCCGGGACGAATGGCTCCCGCTGACCATGGAGCTCCTGGACGGGCCCCACGGCGTCTACACGATCGCCCCCGCCGAGCGGCTGTCGTCGGCCGAGCAGTCGGCGCTGATGTTCCGCGAGGGCCCGCGCCGCGCGGCCGACGCCTGCGAGGCGGGCGACTGGTCGCACGTCGACGTCTACCTCACCAAGACCCTCGACTACCGGGCGCTGCTCTTCCCCGGCTCCCGCTACGACGAGCAGGCCATGGACTGGGTGCGCGAGCGCGGCTCCACGGTGATCTCCGTGGGCGGCGAGGTGAAGGACGCCGCGGCGGCGATCCGCTACGCGCACGACGACGACCCCGGCGTGGCGCTGCTCACCGAGACGCTGGTGGCCGAGCTGGTGGCCGCGTACTGGTGGAACGCTCAGTAGGGACGGGCGCCGATCACGTGCTCGACCAGGGTGATCAGGGTGTTCTTGACCGACTGGCGGGCCCGCGCGTCCGTGCGCACGATGGGCACCTGCGGTGAGAGCGTGAGCGCCTCGCGCACCTCGCTCTCCACGTGCGGGAAGCGACCGTCCCAGCCGTTCAGGCCGACGACGAACGGCAGCCCGGCCTCCTCGAAGTAGTCGACGGCGGGGAAGCTGTCGGCCAGGCGGCGGGTGTCCACCAGCACGACCGCGCCGATCGCGCCGCGGACCAGGTCGTCCCACATGAACCAGAACCGGTGCTGGCCGGGCGTGCCGAACAGGTACAGGATCAGGTCGCGTTCGAGGGAGACGCGGCCGAAGTCCATCGCGACCGTGGTGGTGGACTTGCCCGGGGTGTGCGCGAGGTCGTCGATGCCGGACGAGGCGTCCGTCAGCACGGCCTCGGTGGTCAGCGGCACGATCTCCGACACCGCGCCGACGAAGGTGGTCTTCCCCACGCCGAACCCGCCCGCCACGACGATCTTCGTCGAGGTGAGCGCTGGGCTAGAGCCGGCGAAGTCCACTCAGGACCCTCTCCAGCAGCCTGCGGTCCGGCAGCCCGGCCTCCAGCTGCGGCTGGTAGACCTTGACCAGCCCGTCCGCCTCCATGTCGGCGACCAGCACCCGCGCCACGCCGAGCGGCACGGCCAGCAGCGCGGAGATCTCGGCCACCGAGCGCACCTGGCGGCACAGCTCGCTGATCGCGCGGTACTCGCGGGTGTAGGTCATGCCGAGCCGGGCCGAGGTCGCCGACGAGACCAGCGCCTCCATGGCCAGGCCGGTGCGCGGCGCCGTCCTGCCGCCGGTGACGGCGTACATGCGCACCAGCGAACTGCGCTGGGGCTCCGGCTCCCCGTCATGCCACGATGCCAACGTCCACTCCCATCACCAGGGGCGCGCGGATGACAACTCCGCCCGTACGGCAGGGGTCAGCACCTGCCCCGTGCGTTCGACCAGAATCGTCATCTGGTACGCCACCAGGCCCATGTCACAGTCGGGCGCGGCCAGCACCGCCAGGCACGACCCGTCGCTGATCGACATCACCAGCAGCAGCCCGCGTTCCATCTCCACCAGGGTCTGCGTGACGCCGCCGCCCTCGAAGACCCGCGCCGACCCCTGCGTCAGGCTGACCAGGCCGGCCGCGATGGCGGCGAGCTGGTCGGCGCGATCCTTGGGGAAGCCGCGGGAGAAGGCCATCGGCAGGCCGTCGGCGGAGACCACCACGGCGTGGGCCACGCCGGGCACCTCCTCGACGAACGCGCTCACCAGCCAGTTGATGTCCCTGGCCCCCTGGCTCAGTTCCTTCATCAGTCCTCCTCTAGCTCGGCTCGGCCCTTGCGCACGCCCTGCTGGTAGCTGGCCAGCCGGCTGCGCAGCCGGTCGGGGGACGGCGGAGGAACCGGCACGGGCGGCGGCTGGGGAACCGCGGTACCCGGTACCAGATTCGCTCGCGGCGTGCGCTTAGGCAGGCCGGAGTTCGTGGTGCCGCCTTGGGCGGGCTCGGCGGTCGTGTTCGCCGCCTGCCAGCCCTGGTCGGCGGGCGATGACCAGGCCGGGTCCCGCCGGTCGGCGGTCGGCGCGGCCTTGCTGAACCAGCTGCTCTCCTCGACGGAGGCGAAGATCGGCAGGAACTCGTTCCCGGCCGCCGGCTCGGCCGGCTCGGGCCCCGTGGCGAACGACGGGTACGACGCCCCGGACGCCGGCGGCTCCGGCTGCTCGACCGACTGCGAGGAGGACGAGGTGAACCACGACGACTCGGACGCCGGCGGCATGGGGTCGAACGACGGGTGCCCGTAGGCGGGCATCGGGGCCGTGGGCGGCGCGTACGACTCGGCGCCCTGGAACGGCTCGGCACTCTGGAAGGGCTCGGCGCTCTGGAACGGGTCGGCGCTGCGGAACGAGTCGGCGCTGCGGAAAGGCTCAGCGCTTCGGAACGGCTCGGCGCTCTGGAACGGCTCGGCGCTCTGGAACGGGTCGGCAGTCTGGAAGGGCTCGGCGCTCTGGAAGGGCTCGGCGCGTCCCTGGTCCGGGCGGCCCATGGCGGACATGGCCGGGGTGTGCGCGGCCGCGGCCATCGAGCCGTGCAGGTGCCCGGCCACCGTGCCGGGGACGGCGGCGAGCAGCATCTCCGGGATCAGCACCATCGCGGTCAGCCCGCCGATGTCCTGGCGGCGGAGCTGCACCTTGATGCTGTGCCGCAGCGCGAGCCGCCCGACCACGAACAGGCCCATCCGCCGCGACACGGACACGTCCACGACCGGCGGGTGGGCCAGCCGCCAGTTGGCCTCGGCCAGTTCCTCGGGGGTCATGCCGATGCCGTTGTCGGTCACCGAGACCATCAGCCCGCCGCCGTCGATGCGGCTGCTGGAGATGATCACCTTGGTGTCCTTCGAGGAGAACGAGACCGAGTTCTCGACCAGCTCGGCCAGCAGGTGCACCACGTCGGTGACGGCCTGCCCGGCGATGGCGACGTCCGACTGCGCCTGGACGCTGACCCGGTCGTAGCTCTCGACCTCGCCGAGCGCCGCGCGCACGATGTCCATGAGCTCGACCGGCTCGCTCCACTTGCGCGCGGCCTCCTGACCGGCCAGGACCAGCAGGTTCTCGCTGTTGCGGCGCATGCGGGTGGCCAGGTGGTCGAGCTTGAACAGGTCGCCGAGGCGCTCGTCGTCGCGCTCGCCGCGCTCCAGGCGCTCGATCAGGGTGAGCTGCCGTTCGACCAGGGTCTGGCTGCGCCGCGACAGGTTGACGAACATCGCGTTGACGTTGGAGCGCAGCCGCGCCTCGTCGCCCGCCAGCCGGACGGCCTCGCGGTGCACCTCGTCGAAGGCGCGGGCGACCTCGCCGACCTCGTCCCTGGAGAAGATGCCGATGGGCGGCACCTCGGCGTCCACCGCGCCGTCGCGCGACTCGCGCAGGTGCTGGACGAAGTCCGGCAGGCGGCGCCCGGCGATCTCCAGCGCCTCGCCGCGCAGCCTGCGCAGCGGCCGGACCAGCGACCTGGCCACGCCGGTGGTGATCAGCAGGACGGCGACCAGCAGCGCGAGCACCGCGCCCGCGATGACCAGCGCCCGCTGCTGCTCCTCGGCGCTGAGCGTGGCGCTGCGCGCCACGATCCCGGCGGCCTGGCGCTGCTCGACCTTGCGCATGGAGTCCACGACGACGTTGGAGGCGTCGAACCACTCCTTGGCGTCGTCGCGCTTGGCCAGGTCCAGCCCGCGCAGCGGCAGCGAGGCCGAGGCCCTGATGAGCACCAGCTCGCGCAGGAACAACATGCGGTCGGCGCTGCGGCCGTTGACGGTCTCGTCGAAGAAGCGGCGCTCGTCGGCGGTGGCCTCGGCGGCGAAGCCCCTGCGGTCGGCGGTCTCGGCGGACAGCTCGCCGAGGAAGCGCTTGAGCTGGTCCTGGCCGAAGGCGCCCTCGACGAGGACGGTGGTGAGCAGCGCCTGCTGGTAGGAGACGCTCTCCTTGGCCCTGGCCAGGCCGTCCAGCATGCGGGTCTGGCGGAACAGCTCGTCGTCGGAGCTGCCCTTGATCAGTTCGGTGTGGATGGAGAGGAGGTCGCCGATCACCGTCGTGTAGAGGTCGACGGCGGGGCCTGGCAGCAGGTCGGCGTCCATCGCCTGCTCGCGCAGCGAGGTCAGGTCGTCCAGGCGGGTGAGCATGTTCTCGATCTGGTCGGCCGTGCGGCCCTCGACGTCGGCCAGGATCTGCTGGGCGGTGCCGCGTACCTCCCTGATGGCGACGTCCACCTGGTCCATCTGGGACCGGACGCCGCCGAGCCCGTTCACGGGCCGGTTCCTGGCGATGTACCAGGCGGTCTTGGCCCGCTCACCGGCGAGCTGGTGGGTCAGGTCGCCCACCTGCTCCGACAGCACGGCTAATCGGTTCGTCCGGTCGTAGTCGGCGGCGGCGCCCGTCGAGGACAGCACCTGGACGCCGCCCAGCAGCACGGCGGCGGCGGTCGGCACCAGGATGAGGGCGACCAGGCGCGCACGTACGCGCCAATTGCGCAGGCGCCAGTTGCCTTCGACGGCCTGCCGCTCGCCCAGCTGTGTTGTCACCGAACGCACCTCGCCCGAATCGGCGTATTTGTCAGGGCTGTGGCCCTTGGGAGAAATCAGCAAGTGCGGGTAATTGGAACACATCCTAAGCGGAGGTGGCCACCCACACATATCGGTGCGAAATTCAACTTCTGTGCCCAGTGGGACGAAAGCTGGAGCCCCATCTCGCCGTCCACCCAACCAGAAATAGCCCCCTATACATTCATATGTCCATCTATGGGCGTTTAGTTCGTTCCAAGCGCATAACACGGGAGGAGCAGCCAGGTCTCTCACAGGTCACAGCGTTGAGATTTGCGTTATTCACCGCATATGTTGAGCCCTCGGCAATCGAGGAGGCGAGGGTGCGGGATTCTCCCGACAGCGCGGCCATCAGCGTCGAAGGGCTTTGGAAGATCTTCGGATCCAGGGCGCAAAAGGTGCTGGACAGCGAGGACAGACACCTCGACCCCGCCGCTCTGCGAGAGAAGACCGGTTGCACCGCCGCCGTCCGCGACGTGAGCTTCGAGGTGCGCCCCGGCGAGGTCTTCGTCGTCATGGGCCTGTCGGGAAGCGGCAAGTCCACCCTCGTACGCTGCCTGACCAGGCTCGTCGAGCCCACCGCCGGCCGCATCAGCATCGGCGGCGAGGACGTCGGCCGCGCCTCCCCCGCCCGGCTGCGCGAGCTGCGCCGCCACCGGGTCAGCATGGTCTTCCAGCACTTCGGCCTGCTGCCGCACCGCAGGGTCATCGACAACGTCGCCTACGGCCTGGAGATCCAGGGCACCCCCAGGGCCGCCAGGCACGCGCGGGCCGCCGAGATCCTCACCCTCGTCGGCCTCGACGGGTACGCCGGCGCCTACCCCGACCAGCTCTCCGGCGGCATGCAGCAACGCGTCGGCCTGGCCCGCGCGCTGGCCGTCGATCCCCAGGTCATGCTGTTCGACGAGCCGTTCAGCGCGCTCGACCCGCTGATCCGGCGGGACATGCAGACCGAGGTGATCCGGCTCCACCGTGAGGTCGGCAAGACGATGGTGTTCATCACCCACGACCTGTCCGAGGCGCTCAAGCTGGGCGAGCGCATCGCCATCATGCGGGCCGGCTCGATCGTGCAGCTGGGCACGGCCGAGGAGCTGGTGGGCGCGCCGGCCGACGACTACGTGGCCGACTTCGTCCGCGACGTGCCGCGCAGCCACGTGCTGACGCTGCGCTGGATCTGCCGCGCCCCCGAGCCCGGCGAGCCGCTGGACGGCCCCCAGCTCCCCGCCACCACCCTGGTCAAGGACGCCATCGCCGCGGCCTCGGCCTCCTCCCGCCCGATCCGGGTGATGGACGGCGACGAGCTGACCGGCGTCGTGGACCGCGTGGACCTGCTGTCCTTCCTCGCCGGCGCGGACGCCGCGGTGAGGGCAGGCGCGTGAGCACCACCGCGGTCAGCGCCCCCACCAGGCTCAAGATCCCCAGATGGGCCGCTCCCGCCGGGGTCGCGATCCTGTTCGCCGTGGCTTACCTGGTCTTCCGCGGCACCGGCACGCTGCCGCACGACAAGGAGGCGCCGCAGTTCCTGGCGGTCACCGAGCTGCGCGAATGGATCGACGACCACCGTAACGAGAGCCCGCTCTTCCTGTACTTCCTCAACTACATCCGGCTGTTCGTCGACGGCGTCTACACCTTCTTCCAGACCGTGCTCACCGCCCTGAACTGGCCGGGTCTCATCGGCGTCCTGGCCGCGCTGGCCTGGCTCGCGGGCGGCTGGCGCATCGCGCTGCTCGCGGCGGCGGGCGTGGGCGCGTTCGGGGTGCTCGGCCTGTGGCAGTCGAGCGTGGACACGCTGGCGCTGGTGGCGGCCTCGGTGCTGCTGTCGCTGGCGGTCGGCGTGCCGCTCGGCGTCTGGGCCGGGCTGTCGGCACGGGTGCGCCGGGTGCTGACGCCGGTGCTGGACGTCATGCAGATCATGCCGACGTTCGCCTACCTGGCGCCGCTCGTGCTGTTCTTCCACATCGGCGCGCCGGCCGGGGCCATCGCGACGATGATCTATTCGATCCCGCCCGCGATCCGGATCACCGCGCTGGCCGTCGAGGGGGTCTCCGCCACGGCGGTCGAGGCGTCGGCGTCGCTCGGCGCGACCCGCCGTCAGACGCTGTTCAAGGTGCAGCTGCCGCTGGCCCGTCCGACGATGGCGCTGGCGGTGAACCAGACCATCATGATGGCGCTGTCGATGGTCGTGATCGCGAACCTGATCTCGGCCCCCGGCCTGGGCGGCGACATCATCCGCGGCCTGTCGCGGGCCCAGGTCGGCATCATGCTCCCGGCGGGCCTGGCCATCGTGGTCATGGCCGTCGTGCTCGACCGCATGCTCATGTCGGTGGCCCGCCGCGAGGCGCACGCGTCGCTCGGCCGGCCGGACCTGGCGGTCGCGGCGGCGCTGGCGGTCGCGGGCGTGGCGGCCGGGCTCGCGCTGCCCGCGGGCTGGCCCGACGGCCTGACGGTCACCTTCGCCGGCGCGGTGAACGACGCCGTCCGCTGGGCGGAGACGACCTGGTACCCGGTCACGACGTTCGTCAAGGACCTGACCTCGGCCTTCCTGCTCAACCCGCTGGAGGGCCTGCTCACCTCCGCCCCGTGGTGGCTGGTCGCCCTCGCGGTGCTGGCCCTGGCCTGGCGGGTGAGCGGGGTACGCCCGGCGCTGACCGCGCTCGGCTGCCTGCTGGCGATCGCGCTGCTCGGCGTGTGGGAGCACGCCATGCAGACGATGACCACGGTCGCGGTGGCGGTGCTCGTCACCCTCGTCGTCGGCCTGCTGCTGGGGGTGGCCGCGGCCCGCTCGCCGCGCTGGTCGGCCGTTCAGCGCCCGCTGCTGGACGCCGCCCAGACCATGCCCGCGTTCGTCTACCTGCTGCCGGCGCTGGCCCTGTTCGAGACGACCCGGTTCACCGCGATCTTCGCCTCGGTGATCTACGCGGTGCCGCCCGTGGTGCGCCTGGTCGAGGACGGCATCAGAGGGGTGCCCGGCACGGTCGTCGAGGCGGCCGCGTCGGCCGGCTCGACCCCGGGCCAGCTGCTGTGGAAGGTGCAGCTGCCGATGGCGCGGCGGGCCATCCTGCTCGCCGCCAACCAGGGCATCGTGATGACGCTGGCCATGGTCGTCGTCGGCGGCCTGGTCGGGGCGGGCGCGCTCGGCTACGACGTGGTCGTCGGCTTCTCCCAGCGCACGGATTTCGGCATGGGCTTCGTGGCGGGCATCGCGACCGTCCTGCTCGGAGTCATGCTCGACCGCATCACGCAGGGCGCCGACAGGCGCCCTTCCCCCCGAAAGAGGAAGCGCACATGAAGATTCGCCTGCTCGCAGGCCTGCTCGTTGTCGGCCTCACCGCCGTGGGTTGCGGCGGTGGCGCCAAGGTGGAGACCTCCCCCAGCTCCGCCGCCCCGTCGGCCGGCGCCGCCTCAGGCGCGGCGACGACCGGCACCGTCAAGATCGCGATCAACCCGTGGGTCGGTTACGAGGCCAGCGCGAACGTCGTCGCCTACCTGCTGAAGAACGAGCTCAAGTACGACGTGCAGCTGCCCGAGATCAAGGAGCAGGTCGCCTGGGAGGGCTTCGAGACGGGCGACGTGGACGTCATCATCGAGAACTGGGGCCATCCGGACCTGAAGAAGAAGTTCATCGACGAGAAGAAGGTCGCGCTCTCGGCGGGCTCCACCGGCAACAAGGGCGTCATCGGCTGGTACGTGCCCAAGTGGATGGCCGACAAGTACCCCGACATCACCGACTACAAGAACCTGAACAAGTACGCCGACCTGTTCAAGACGTCGGAGTCCGGCGGCAAGGGCCAGCTCCTCGACGGCGACCCGAGCTACGTCACCAACGACGAGGCCCTGGTCAAGAACCTCAAGCTGAACTACAAGGTGGTGACCGGCGGCAGCGAGGCGGCCCTGCTCAAGGCGGCCGAGCAGGCGCAGGCGCAGAAGAAGGCGCTGCTGTTCTACTTCTGGACGCCCCACTGGCTGTTCGACAAGGTCGAGCTGACCCGGGTGAACCTGCCCCCGTACACCGAGGGCTGCGACGCCGACGCCAAGAAGGTCGCCTGCGACTACGCCGAGCTGGACCTCGACAAGATCGTCAGCAAGAAGTTCGCCGACACCGGCGGCAAGGCGTACGAGCTGGTCAAGAACTTCAACTGGACCAACGAGGACCAGAACGCGGTCGCCAACGACATGACCAACAACGGCCTGACCGGCGAGCAGGCCGCCAAGAAGTGGGTCGAGGCCAACACCGCCAAGTGGCAGGCCTGGCTCCCCAAGTGACCCCTCTTGACCGCGTCCCCTCCGGCCGGGCGCCGGCGGGGACGGAGGAGGCGCGGTCGCGGAGACCTCTCATGCGAACCAAGAAGCTGGCCGGGCCGCTGCTCGCGGCCCTGCTCCTGACGTCCTGCTCCGGCGGCGCCCCCGAGACCGGGGTCGCCGCCAAGGGCACGGTCAACATCGACGTGCACGCCTGGGTCGGGTACGAGGCCCAGGCCGCCGTCCTGGCCTACCTGCTCGAACACGAGCTGGGTTACAAGGTCAACACGCGCAAGAACAACGAGAGCGATTCCTGGCGCGATTTCGAATCCGGCAAGGTCGACGTGATCGTCGAGAACTGGGGACACAACGACCTGAAGAAGGAGTACATCGAGCAGAAGAAGGTGGCGCTGTCGGCCGGGCTCACCGGCAACAAAGGCGTGATCGGTTGGTACGTCCCCGAGTGGATGACCAAGAAATATCCCGACATCACCGACTATCGGAACCTGAACAAGTATGCACACCTATTCCGGACCGGCAAAACCGGAAATTTGGGTCAGGTACTCGACGGGGACCCGACATTCGTCACCAACGACGAGGTTCTCATCAAGAACCTCGGCCTCGATTACAAGGTCGTCTACTCCGGCAGCGAGGACGCGCTGATCAAGGCCGCGCAGACGGCGGCGCGCACCCGCACGCCCCTGCTCATGTATTTCTACGAACCGCAATGGCTGTTCACCAAGGTCAAACTGGTCAAGGTCAACCTGCCCCCGTACGCGGTCGGCTGCGACGACGTGCCCGCCAGGGTCGCCTGCGACTACCCGCCGTACCTGCTGGACAAGATCGTCAGCAGGCGGTTCGCCGAGCGTGGCGGGAAGGCGTACGAGCTGGTGCGCAACTTCACCTGGACCAACGACAACCAGAACGCCGTGGCCGCCGAGATGATCAACGGCAAGAAGACCGCCGAGCAGGCCGCCCGGCAGTGGGTGGAGGAGAACAAGATCGTGTGGAAGGACTGGATCCCGCGTTGAGCTTCGACTTCGTCATCGTGGGCGGCGGCTCGGCCGGCTGCGCCCTGGCCAACCGGCTGAGCGCCGATCCGTCGGTGTCCGTGCTGGTGCTGGAGGCGGGCCGGCCGGACTACCTCTGGGACGTCTTCATCCACATGCCGGCCGCGCTGATGTTCCCCATCGGCAGCCGGTTCTACGACTGGAAGTACGAGTCCGAGCCAGAGCCGCACATGAACAACCGGCGCATCTACCACGCGCGCGGCAAGGTGCTGGGCGGCTCCAGCAGCATCAACGGGATGATCTTCCAGCGCGGCAACCCGCTGGACTACGAGCGCTGGGCCGCCGATCCCGGCATGGAGAACTGGGACTACGCCCACTGCCTGCCCTACTTCAGGCGCATGGAGAACTGCCTGGCCGACCCCGGCTCCCCCTTCCGGGGCGACGACGGCCCGCTGAAGCTGGAGCGCGGCCCGGCCCGCGGCCCGCTGTTCGAGGCGTTCTTCGAGGCGGTCCAGCAGGCCGGCCATCCGCTCACCGACGACGTGAACGGCTACCGCCAGGAGGGCTTCGCCGCCTTCGACCGCAACGTCCACCGGGGCCGCCGGCTCAGCGCGGCCCGCGCCTACCTGCATCCGGTGCGCCGCCGTCCCAACCTCACGGTCAGGACGCGGGCCCACGTGGAGAAGGTGCTCTTCGACGGGACGCGGGCGGTGGGCGTCCAGTGCGGCGGCGAGCGCATCGAGGCGCGCGAGGTCGTGCTGTGCGGCGGCGCGATCAACACCCCGCAGCTCCTCCAGCTGTCCGGGGTCGGGCCGAAGGCGCTCCTGGAGTCCGTGGGCGTCCGGGTGGCGCACGACCTGCCGGGCGTCGGCGAGAACCTCCAGGACCATCTGGAGGTCTACGTCCAGCACGCCTGCACGCAGCCCGTCTCGCAGCAGCCGTCGCTGGCGATGTGGCGGCGGCCGTTCATCGGCGCCGACTGGCTGTTCCTGCGGCGCGGCCCCGGCGCCACGAACCACTTCGAGGCGGGCGGGTTCATCCGCTCCAACGACGACGTCGCGTACCCGAACCTGATGTTCCACTTCCTGCCGATCGCCGTGCGCTACGACGGCTCGGCGCCGGCCGGCGGGCACGGCTACCAGGTGCACATCGGCCCGATGTACTCCGACGCCCGCGGCTCGGTGCGGATCCGGTCGGCCGACCCCCGCGCCAAGCCCGCGCTGCGCTTCAACTACCTCTCCACCGAGCAGGACCGCCGCGAGTGGGTGGAGGCGATCAGGCACGCCCGCGCCATCCTGTCCCAGCCCGCCTGGGCCGGCCTGGACGGCGGCGAGATCTCCCCCGGCCCGGACGTCCGGACCGACGAGGAGATCCTGGCCTGGGTGGCCAAGGACGGCGAGACCGCCCTGCACCCGTCGTGCACCTGCAAGATGGGCGTGGACGACCTGGCCGTGGTCGACCCCGCCACCATGCGCGTGCACGGCCTGGACGGCCTGCGCGTCGTGGACGCCTCCGCCATGCCGTACGTCACCAACGGCAACATCTACGCCCCGGTCATGATGCTCGCCGAGAAGTCCGCCGACCTGATCCTCGGCAACACCCCCCTCGCCCCCGACACCACGGCCTTCCACCGCCACGCCTGACCCGGTCTAACGGTCCAGACGCTGGTACAGGCGGACGGACAGGACGAAGAAGACGACGGTGATCGCCAGCGGCCACAGCACCGCCATCGTCACGGCGTGCTGGGCCACCCACGAGTCGCCGCCCCAGCCCGGGTTGCCGAACAGCTGCCTGGCGGCGGCGACCGTGGAGGAGAGCGGGTTCCACTCCGAGATCGCGCCCAGCCAGCCGGGCATGGTGCCGGGCGCGACGAAGGCGTTGGACAGGAAGCCGATCGGGAACTCCAGCGTCTGGATCGCGACCACCGCGCCCGGCTCGCGGGTGAGCAGGCCGAGGTACATGCCCGCCCACAGCAGGGCGAAGCGCAGGAGCAGCAGCAGGCCGATCGCGCCGAGCGCGCCCCCGGCCGAGGCGGGCCGCCAGCCCACCGCCAGGCCGCACAGCAGCAGCCCGCCCAGGATCAGGACCGAGTTGAGCAGGTCGGCCACGGCCCGCCCGACCAGCACGGCCGAGGGCGCCATGGGCATCGACCGGAACCGGTCGGTGACGCCCTTGGAGACGTCGGAGGACACGGCGATCATGGTGGAGCTCAGGCCGAAGAGCATCGTCATGCCGTACATGCCGGGCATGAGGAAGGCGAAGTAGTCGGCCCCCGCGGGCACCTCGACCGCGCCGCCGAACAGGTAGCCGAAGGCCAGGGTGATCACCACGGGGAAGAGCACCCCGAAGACCACCGTCATGGGCTGGTTGGCCCAGTGGATCAGGTCGCGGCGGGCGACGGTCCAGCCGTCGGCCAGCGCCCATCTGAGTGCGGTCATCGATCGCCTCCCGCGGTCGTCAGGTTCAGGAAGACCTCGTCGAGGGTCGGCCGGCGCAGCGCGACGTCGGCGGCCTCGATGCCGGCCGCCGCCAGCGCGGGCAGGACCCGGGTGAGCGCGCTCACCCGCTCGGCCACCGGGGCGCTGACGTGCCGGGTGTCCCGGTCGATCTCGGCGGGGCCCGCGGCGGCCGCCGAGAGGATCGCTGCCGCCTCGTCGAGCCGCGCCGGGTCGTTGATCACCACGTCGAGCCGGTCGCCGCCGAGCTTGGCCTTCAGCTCCTCCGGCGTGCCCTCGGCCACCAGCCGGCCGGAGTCGATCACCGCGACGCGGTCCGCGAGCTGGTCGGCCTCCTCCAGGTACTGGGTGGTCAGCAGCACGGTCGTGCCGCCCGCGACCAGCTCGCGCACCGCGTTCCAGATCCCGGCGCGGCTGCGCGGGTCGAGGCCGGTGGTGGGCTCGTCGAGGAAGAGCACGGGCGGCGCCAGGATCATGCTGGCGGCCAGGTCGAGCCGCCTGCGCAGGCCGCCGGACAGCTCCTTGGCCGGGCCGTCGTGCCCGGTCAGGCCGAAGCGCTCCAGCAGCTCGGCGGCCCGGGCGCGGGCGGCCGGCGCGCTCAGGTGGTAGAGGCGGCCGAACAGCTCCAGGTTCTGCCTTCCGGTCAGGATCTCGTCCACGGCCGTCTGCTGGCCGACCAGGCCGATGGCGGCGCGGACCCGGCGGGGCTCGGCCGTCACGTCGAACCCGGCCACCTCCGCCCGGCCGGCCGAGGGGCGAAGGAGCGTGGTGAGGATGCGGACGGCGGTGGTCTTCCCGGCGCCGTTGGGCCCGAGCAGGCCGTAGACGGTGCCGGCGGGCACGTCGAGATCGATGCCGTCGAGCGCCGTCGTCGAGCCGTAGGTCTTGCGCAGGCCCTGGGCGAGCACTGCGGACATGGCCACCTCCTTGTCGAATCGTACGGCGTACCGTACAACATACGATCGACGCACGCAACCGTACGGTGTACCGTACGAGGGTGACTGTTGAGTACCCGGGCAAAGGCGACCCGGCCCGCAGCCTCGCGCTGCTGTGGCGGACGAGCGAACGGGCCAGCCGCAAGGGCAAGCCGGAGCTGAGCGTCGAGCGCGTCGTCCGCGCCGCCATCGACGTGGCCGACGCCGAGGGGCTGGCGGCGCTGTCCATGCGCCGGGTGGCCGAGAAGCTGGGCGTGGGCACGATGTCGCTCTACACGTACGTGCCGGGCAAACCCGAGCTGCTCGACGTCATGCTCGACACCGTCTACGGCGAGACCGCCCGCCCCGAGGACGTGCCGGGCGGCTGGCGGGCCCGCCTGGAGCTGATCGCCCGCGAGAACTTCGCCCTCTACCTGCGTCACCCGTGGCTGCTCCAGGTGGCGGCCAGCCGCCCGGTCCTCGGCCCCAACGTCACCGCCAAGTACGACTACGAGCTGCGCGCCGTCGACGGCATCGGCCTGACCGACCTGGAGATGGACTCGGTGATCACGCTGGTCACCGGCTTCGTGCACGGCACCGCGAGAGGTGCGGTGGAGGCCGCCCAGGCCGAGAGCCGGACCGGCATGACGGACCTGCAGTGGTGGGCCGCGCACGCGCCCTTCCTCAGCCGGATCTCCGATCCCGCCATGTTCCCCACAGCCTCGCGCGTCGGCCAGGCGGCCGGGGAGGCGCTGCAGGCCGCCTACAGCCCCGAGCACGCCTTCGAGTTCGGCCTCCAGCGCGTGCTCGACGGCGTCGAGGTGCTGGTCAACAGCCGGTCAGCGGGCTGACAACGCCTGCTCGTAGGCCAGCAGGGTGCGCACGAACGTCTGCCGCTCCTGCGGCGTCAGCGGGTCGAGCGCGGCCCGCCAGGCCGTGGCGCCGTAGCCGAGCCATTCGGTGATCGCCTCCTGGTGGGCCGGGGCGATGCTGACGATCGTGCGGCGCCGGTCGGCGTCGTCCTCGCGGCGCTCCAGCACGCCCTTCCTGCTCAGCTCGCCCACCATCAGGCTCACGGTGGCCGGCGCCACCTCCAGGCGCCCGGCCAGCTCGTTGACCGTGGTCGGGCCGTCGAACAGCAGGTAGGCCAGCAACGACAGGTGCCGGGGGGCCAGCGCCAACGACCGCAGCGCCTCGGGCACCTTGAGCCGCTTGGCCCGGCCCACCATGCGCGGCATCAGGAGCAGCAGCGTCCTGATGCCTTCGTCCACGCTCAAGCCGTCGGTTGACATCGCCAATACCTTGCTGTCTAAATTAGCTTTGTTCGCAAAGCTAATTTGTCGTCGTCTGAGCAAAGGATAGTGACATGGACGAGCGGGTGCGGGCCTTCGGGGACGAGCTGGTCAAGGTGCACGACTGGTTCAGGGGCGAGCTGGCGAAGCTGCGCGCGGGCGGGGCCGTCACCGACGACCTGCGGGCACACTGCCTGACCTTCTGCGACGCGCTGAGCTTCCACCACTCCGGCGAGGACCGGGTGGCGTTCCCCTACCTGGAGGGCACGCGCCCGGAGCTGAAGGAGGCGCTCGACCGGCTGCGCCGCGAGCACGAGGTGATCGCGGCGCTGGTCGAGGAGCTGCGCGCGGCGAGCGACCCGGCGGCGATCGAACGCGTCGCCGCCGAGCTGGAGAGCCACTTCGACCATGAGGAGCGGGCGCTGGTGCCCGTGCTCAACTCGCTGGAGAGCGTCCCGTGGGCGGTCGGCGGCTAGCGGACGGGGGCCGCGCGCAGCCGTACGACGTGCTCGACCAGCGAGATCAGCGTCGTCTTGACCGACTCGCGGTTGCGCGCGTCGGTGCGCACGATCGGCACGTGCGAGCCCAGCGCCAGCGCCTCGCGCACCTCGTCGTCGGTGTGCGGGAACTGCCCGTCCCAGCCGTTGATGCCCACCACGAACGGCAGCTTGGCCTCTTCGAAGTAGTCGATGGCGGGGAAGCTGTCGGCCAGGCGGCGGGTGTCGAGCAGCACGACCGCGCCGATGGCGCCGCGGACCAGGTCGTCCCACATGAACCAGAACCGGTGCTGTCCGGGCGTGCCGAACAGGTACAGGATCAGGTCGCGGTCGAGCGAGAGCCGGCCGAAGTCCATGGCGACGGTCGTGGTCTGCTTGTTCGGCGTCAACCCGAGGTCGTCGATGCCCGCGGACGCGTCGGTCATCACCGCTTCCGTGGTGAGCGGGAGGATCTCGGACACCGCCCCCACGAACGTCGTCTTGCCGACGCCGAACCCACCAGCGACGACGATCTTCGTCGAAGTGAGCCCGGGGCTAGAGCCTGCGAAGTCCACTGAGCACCCTTTCGAGCATGTTGAGGTCTGGCTGTCCCTGGCTGAGGCGTGGCTGGTGCAGGCGGACGAGACCTTCGTCTGACATGTCCGCCACTAGCACCCTCGCCACGCCCAGCGGGACGCGGAGCAGGGCCGAGATCTCGGCGACCGACCGGAACGTCCTGCAGAGCTGCATGATGGCCTCCTGCTCGGGGGTGAGCATGGCCATCTCGTCGTCCGGGATCGACATCGACGAGATCAGCGTCTCCATCGCGAGGTGATACCGCGGCTCGGAACGGCCGCCGGTCACCGCGTAAGGACGGAACAGGGGCTCGTCGTCCCCGGTCCCGTCACTGCCGTACACGGCCCTCTCCCATCAGTTCCATCACATCACCGGGTCCTGGCGGCCTGGAGTTCGGCGCGCAGGGCCGGCGTGAGCGCCTGTCCCGCTCTGTCTACCAGCAGCGTCATCTGGTACGCCACCAGCCCCATGTCACAATCAGGACCCGCCAGCACCGTCAGCACCGAGCCGTCGCTGATCGCCATGACCAGCAGCAGCCCGCGCTGCATCTCGACGACGGTCTGCGACACCGCGCCGCCCTCGAACACCCTGGACGCGCCCACCGTCAGGCTCAGCAGACCGGCGGAGACCGCCGCGAGCTGGTCGGCCCGGTCCGGCGGGAAACCCTCGGAGGCGGCCAGGCACAGGCCGTCCGCCGAGACGACCACGGCGTGCGCGACCCCCGGAGTGTTGCGCACGAAGTCGGTGATCAGCCAGTCGAAGCGGTGCGCTTCATGGCTCAGCGTTGTCACGCATCCTCCCCAGCGGGACGCTTACTCACTCTGTTCCTCCTGTCCACGTACTTCCTGGCGGCCCCGTCGCACACCCTTCTGGTAGCTGGCCATGCGGCTGCGCATCCGGTCGGCTGAGACCGGTGGCGCCGGCGGCGGCGACTGCTGAGCCTGCTGCTGAGCGGGCTGGCTGGCCGTGCCGGGGACCAGATTGGCCTTGGGGGTGCGCTTGGGGAGCCCCGCGGCGGTCACGCCGCCGAGGCTGGGCTCGCTGGCTTTGGCCGCCGCACGCCAACCGGCGTCCGCGGCCGTCTGCCACGCTTCCTCCCCAGAGGGTACGGCTTGCGCGGGCCTCGCCTCACCGCCGTTCTCGCCGGACGAGGACGCCTCGGGCGCCGACTCCCCCGGCGGCCTGCGGAACCACGCGGACTCCACCGACGCGAAGATCGGCAGAAACTCCTCCTGCTCCGGCTCCATCGGCGAGACGTCCACCGAGGGCGTCGGATCGGGACGGCGTACGTCGTTCGTCCCGTAGTTCGTCGCGTACGGCGGCGGCGTCGGGAACGTCCCGCCGCTCGCCGGGTACGGCGGGAACGAGCCGGTGCCCGACGACAACGACGGGTAGGCCCCGGAGTCGAACGAGGACGGCTGCCGCCGGTAGGAACCGCCGTCGGTGTCGGCCGTGAAGCCGTTGACCGGACGGCCCGGGTCGGAGTTGAACGCCCCGAGCCCGTGCCTGGGCGCGGGCGGCGGCGGGTTGTCGAAGGACGGCGGCCCGGAGGGAGCGCTGTCGAAGGTCCCCGAGGGCGCCGGGGCCGCCGGGGACGCCGGGGACGCCGACGGCCCGGTGCCGAACCTGGCCGGGTCGCCCGGAGCCGGCCTGGCCCCGTTCGCCTCGACCGAGTCGAAGCTGCCGAACGACCGGAACGAGCCGTTCGGCGCAGGCGGCGGCACGGTTCCGCCGCCGAACGCGGGGCGCTGCGGCAGCGGCTGCTGCATGTTGTCGGCGATCAGCGTGGGCGGCAGCAGCACCATGGCGATCAGGCCGGCGCCCTCGCCCTTGCGCAGCTGCACCCGGATGCCGTGGCGCAGCGCCAGCCGGCCGACCACGAACAGGCCCATGCGGCGGGAGACCGACACGTCCACGACGGGCGGCTCGGCCAGGCGGCGGTTGGCCTCGGCCAGCTCCTCCTCGGTCATGCTGATGCCGGAGTCGCTCACCGACAGCAGCGCGCCGCCGCCCTCGATGAGACTGCTGGAGACCAGGACCTGGGAGTTGCTCGGGGAGAACTGGATCGCGTTCTCGACCAGCTCGGCCACCAGGTGGACGAGGTCGTTGGCGGCGCTGCCCTGCACGGACGTGGCCCGGTGGACCTTGACCTGGACCCGCTCGTAGCCCTCGACCTCCGACAGCGCGGCGCGCACGACGTCGACCAGCTTGGCCGGCTGGCTGCGCCGGCGGGTGGCCTCGTGGCCGGCGAGGACCAGCAGGTTCTCGGAGTTGCGGCGCATGCGGGTGGCCAGGTGGTCGAGCTTGAACAGGTCGGCCAGCCGGCCGCCGTCCTGCTCGCCCTTCTCCAGGCCGTCGATCAGCGAGATCTGCCGCTCGACCAGCGTCTGGGTGCGGCGCGAGAGGTTGACGAACATCGAGCTGATGTTGCTGCGGAGCTCGGCCTCCTCACCGGCCAGGCGCACGGCCTGGCGGTGGACCTGGTCGAAGGCCCGCGCGACCTCGCCGATCTCGTCCTGGCCCTCGACCTCGATCGGGCGGACCTCGGTGCTGGCCTCGCCCGAGACGCGCAGCTGGCGGACCACGTCGGGGAGCCGGAAACCGGCGATCTCCAGCGCCTCCGTGCGCAGCCGGCGCAGCGGGCCGACCATCGAACGGGCGATGGCCACGGTCAGCAGCAGCACGATCAGCAGCAGCGCCAGGATCAGCACACCGGCGATGATGGCGTTGCGGATCTCGGCCTCGCGCAGCTCCTGGCTGCGCAGGTTCACCTTGTCGGCGAGGTCCTTCTCGATCTCGTGCAGGACGCCGATCGCGACCTTGTTGTCGTTGAACCACTGCTCGCGGGCGTTGGACCGGGAGGAGATCAGGTTGTCGGCGATCCGCACGCCCGGGGCCCGGCCGCTGGCCAGGGTGACCGCGCGGGCCTTGGTGAGCTGGACGTTGACGTACTCGTTCTTGCCGGTCAGCAGCTTGGACAGCTGCAGGCCGATCTCGACGCCGGCCTCGGCGCCCACGGTGGCGATGTCGCTCTGCTCGCGGGCGTTGGAGGCGATGAACCGCTCGACCTCCTTGGCGTCGACGCGCTCGACGTTGTAGGAGTTCTTCAGCAGCTGCACGCGCTGGCGGGACATCTCCTCCTTGGCCTGCGCGAGCGCGCTCAGGGCGCGGAAGTGGCCGATGATCTGGGAGTCGTCCGACAGCAGCGAGAGCTCGTCGTGCAGCTTGAGCAGGGTGTCGGTCAGGAAGTCGTACCGGATGGTGTCGGCCTGGCCCTCGGCGCGGATCTTGCTCAGCCGGTTGAGGTCGTACTTGGCCTGGCCGGCGGCCTTGACGACGCGTTCGCCGTAGGACTCGTCCATGGTGTCGAGGTCCGCGCGGACGCTGGTGACCAGCTTGTCGACCGCGGCCTTGTACTCGGCGAGTTCGCCGGCCTTCGACTTGCGCAACTTGGGATAGGCGCCGATCCAGCCCCCCGTGTCACGCTCCAGGCCGAGTGCCTGCACCAGGTCGCGGATCCGGCCGGCCTGCTCGGCCGCGGTGGCCGTGCGGTCGTAGTCGCCGATGCTCTGGACCGAGCCGACCACACGTGCTCCCCCGAGCACGACGCCGGCGATGGTGGGCACGAGGATGAGCGCCGTCAGACGCCATCTCACGCGCCAGTTCCGCAGGCCGAGGCGAGGCAGCGACCGCTTCCCGCGGTCCCGCCTCGCGGCATGGCCGCTGTCGGAGTTCCCCGTGATCACTGCTTTCGCTACCCCTCAATCGTCCCGTTCAAACGACGGGTGTTCAAGCCGTCCACAAGGTATCCGCAGCATCCGACTTAACAGGCATTTCGGACACAATCGTTACATATGTGACCGACAGTTGTTCACTGTTGGTTATCGCAGTGCGGCCAGCACCTGATCGTGGACTTGAGCTCGCTGCGCGCTGTCGCTGAGGGGGCGACCGGCGCGGTCCACGACATAGAAGACGTCCACCGCCTCCGCGCCGAGAGTCTCCACGCGGGCGGCTCTCACGTCAAGACCGCACTCCCCGAACGCCCGTCCGATGCGCCACAGGAGCCCCGGCCTGTCATGGGCCCTGACTTCCACCACGGTGGCCGTCGCGGAGGCGTCGTCGACCAGTGTCACCCGAGGTGGAGCCACAGGTACCCGCGGCGGCCGCACGGACCTGGTCCGGCGGGCCAGCCGCTGCTCGATGTCAAGACGGCCGGCAAGGACGAGACGGAGGTCGGCCTCCAGGGTGGCGGGGTCGGGCGGCGAGCCGTACTCGGGCACGACGGCGAACTCGATCACCGCCGTGCCGCCCGCCGAGGCGGCCGACGCCGAGCGCACGACCATCCGGTGGGCGGCCAGCACCCCGGCGGCGCTCCACAACAGCCCGGCCCGGTCGGGCGCGACGACGGTGACCGCCCCGCCGTTGACGCGCACCGCGCCGCCGCCGTGCCGGGCCAGCGCCGCCTGCTCGGGCGGGATCGAGGGCGCCCTGGGCGGCGGCGAGCCCGACAACACGGACCTGACGCGGCGCACGAGGTCGGCGACCAGCCCGGCCTTCCAGGCGTTCCACGCGGCCGGCCCGGTCGCGTTGCCGTCGGCGACGGCCAGCGCGGCCAGCAGGTCGAGCACCTCACGGGAGCCGACCGTGGCCGCGACCTTCTCGATCGTGACCGGGTCGTCGAGGTCCCTGCGGGTGGCGGTCTCGGGCAGCAGCAGGTGGTGGCGCACGACGGTGGCCAGCGTCTCGACGTCGCGGGCGGGCAGCCCCATGCGCCGGGCGATGTCGCGGACCACGACCTCGCCCGTCGCCGAGTGGTCACCGGGCCAGCCCTTGCCGATGTCGTGCAGGAGCGCGCCGATCAGCAGCAGGTCGGGACGGGAGACCTCGCGGGCGTGGCCGGCGGCGTTCGCGGCGGCCTCGATCAGGTGCCGGTCGACGGTGAAGCGGTGGATGGGGTTGCGCTGCGGACGGTGCCGTACGCGCTCCCAGTCAGGAAGCAGCTTGACAAGCACGCCCGCCTGGTCGAGCTCCTCCCACACCGGCACGGCGGCCCGTCCGGCGCCGAGGACGGACACCAGCGCGTCGCGCGCCTCCTCCGGCCACGGCACCGGCATCGGAGCCGACTGAGCAGCCAGGACGGACACCGTGGCGGGCGCCAGCGGCAGCCCCGAGCCGGCCGCCGCGGCGGCGGCCCGCAGCACCAGGACGGGGTCCTTGCGCGGGTCGGCGCCCCTGGCGAGCACCACCTCGCCGCCGTGCTCGACCACGCCGTCGGCCAGCGGGCGGCGCCCTCGCGGGACCGGTCCTGACAGCAGCCTGTCAACCGTGCGCCAGGTGGCGTCGAAGGCGTGGGAGACGGTCCGGCCCGCCTCGGCGAGCCGGCGCATGAGGGCCTCGGCGTCCAGCAGGCCGAGCAGCCCGGCCACCGCGTCCTGCTCCTGGAGCACCAGCCGGTCGGCGCCGCGCGCGGTGACGACGTGCAGCGCGTGCCGCACGTCGAGGATGAACTCGTGGGCCTCGCGCGCCCGCGGTCCCGGCGCCGAGGCGACCCATGCCGCCGCCACGGCCTGCATCGCCTGGACGTCGCGCAGCCCGCCGCGGCCGTCCTTGAGGTCGGGTTCGAGGAGGAAGGCCAGCTCGCCGCTGACCTGGGCCCGGCGGTCGGCCGACGCGCGCAGCTCGCCCAGCCTGCGCCGCGAGTCGGCCCGCCACTCGGCCAGCACCGCCTCCCTGGCCCTCCTGGTCAGCTCGGGGTCGCCGGCGACGTGCCTGGCCTGGATGAGGCCGAGCACGGCCTTGAGGTCCTGCCCGGCCACGGCCACGGCCTCCGCCACGGTCCGCACGGAGTGGTCGAGGCCGACGCCGGAGTCCCAGATCGGGTACCAGATGCGCTCGGCGATCCGCGCCACGTCGGCCCGCCCGTCGTGCAGCAGGACCAGGTCCAGGTCGCTGCCGGGGGCCGGCTCGCCGCGGCCGAGGCTGCCGACGGCGACCAGGGAGACCTGGTCGCCGTCGCTCGCCGTCCTGAAGAGGTCCTTGAGCCAGCGGTCGGTGTCCGCGGTCCGCTCCTTGCGGGCCGCGGCGTACGAGCGCGCCTCTCCTCTCACAGGGCCTCCGGCCCTCGCTCTCCGGTGCGTACGCGCACGGCCGTGTCGACGGGCACGGACCAGACCTTGCCGTCGCCGATCTTGCCGGTGTGCGCCGCCTTGACGATGACGTCGATGACGTCCTCGGCGTCGTCCTCCTCGGTCAGCACCTCCAGGCGCACCTTCGGCACCAGGTCCACCTGGTACTCGGCGCCGCGGTAGACCTCGGTGTGGCCGCGCTGGCGGCCGTAGCCGCTGGCCTCGCTGACCGTCATGCCCTTGATGCCGAACTGCTCCAGCGCCGCCTTGACGTCGTCGAGCTTGAACGGCTTGATGATCGCGGTGATGAGCCTCATGCCTCCACCTTCTTGGGAGCCGGTGCCGGGGTGAGCGGACCGTTCGGGGTGGTCACGCCGGAGGCGTAGACCGTGCCGAGGTCGTACCCGGTCTCGGCGTGCGTGGTGACGTCGATGCCGGTGAGCTCGTCCTCGGCGGAGATGCGGAAGCCCATCGTCCTGTCGATGAGCTTGCCGACGATCCAGGTGGCGGCGAACGAGTAGCCGCCGATCGCGACCGGGCCGAGCACCTGCAGCCCGAGCTGGCCGAGGCCGCCGCCGTAGAACAGGCCCTTGCTCTGCTGGTCGAGGAAGGGATAGGCGGCCAGGAAGCCGAGCGAGACGGCGCCGATGACGCCGCCGACCAGGTGCACGCCGACCACGTCGAGCGAGTCGTCGAAGCCCAGCCGGTACTTCAGGCCCACGGCGTAGGCGCAGACGGCCCCAGCGGCCAGGCCGATGACCATCGCGGCCCACGGGTCCACGAAGCCGCAGGCCGGCGTGATGGCGACCAGGCCGGCGACCGCGCCGGAGGCGACGCCGAGGCTGGTGGCGTGGCCGTCGCGCAGCTTCTCCACGACGAGCCAGGCCCCCGCGGCGACCGCCGTGGCGATCTGGGTGTTCATGAACGCCAGCCCGGCGGTGCCGTCCACGGCCAGCTCCGAGCCGGCGTTGAAGCCGAACCAGCCGAACCACAGCAGGCCCGCGCCGAGCAGGACCAGCGTCAGGTTGTGCGGCCGCATCGGCTCCTTGCGCCAGCCCTGGCGCTTGCCGATCACGAGGGCCAGGGCCAGCGCCGCGGCGCCGGCGTTGATGTGCACGACGGTTCCGCCGGCGAAGTCCTCGATGCCCATGGTGTTGAGCCAGCCGGTGCCCCACACCCAGTGGGCGACGGGGAAGTAGACCACGGTGGCCCAGATGACGCTGAACAGGATCCACGCGCCGAACTTCGCCCGGTCCGCGATCGCGCCGCTGATCAGGGCGACGGTGATGATGGCGAACGTCAGCTGGAAGGCCGAGAAGACCAGGCTCGGCATGCCGGTGCCGTCGTCCTTGGTGGCCGTCTCCACCAGGCTCTGCAGGCCCAGGGCGTCGAAGCCGCCGACGACGTTGTTCAGCAGCGAGCTGCCGTTGTCGGTGAAGGCGAGCGAGTGCCCGAACAGCACCCAGGCCACGGTGACCGTGATGATGGCGCCGAAGGACATCATCATCATGTTCAGGACGCTCTTGGCCCTGGTCATGCCCCCGTAGAAGAACGCGAGACCCGGAGTCATCAGCAACACCAGCGCGGTGGCCGCGAGCATCCAGGCTGTGGTGCCGCTATCGATCTTCACGACGCGACCCTCCTTACATGTGACGTGTTGCCACAGCGTGTTCGGCCGGGGTTTCGTGGCTCGACCTGCAGTGTTTCGCGGCGGTGAATCTCACCGGCACGGTGTTTCGGGTAGGTTTCGGCCCCTTCACACGCGCCGATCCGGTCATGAGATACTTAGGATTGCCTAACCTAATAGATCAAGGAATCCCTCATGCGTCTCCGGCTTCTGGCCCTGCTCCCCGTCCTCGCCCTGGCCGCCTGCGGCACCTCGACCGGCACGGAGGACGCCGGCCCCACCCGGACCGTCAAGCACGCCATGGGCGAGACCAAGGTGCCGATGACCCCCAAGCGGGTCGTCGTGCTCGACACCGACAAGCTGGACACGATGGTCTCCCTCGGGATGGCCCCCATAGGCGCGGCCCAGGCGGGCGAGAACCAGACCTGGCCGGAGTACCTCGGCTCGGCGTTGTCGGCCACCAAGCCGGTCGGCACGCTCCAGCAGCCCAACATCGAGGCGATCATGGCGCTCAAGCCGGACCTCATCCTCGGCTCGAAGTTCCGCCAGGCCGCCTTCTACGACAAGCTCAGCAAGATCGCGCCGACCGTGTTCACCGAGAAGGTGGGCGTCACCTGGAAGGAGAACTTCCTGCTGGACGCCGAGGCCCTGGGCAAGAAGGAGCAGGCGTCCGGGCTGCTGTCGGCCTACGAGCGGCGGGCCGAGGCGCTGGGCGGGAAGTTCGGCAAGCTGTCGGTGAGCATCGTGCGCTTCATGCCCACCGAGATCCGCATGTACGGCCCCGAGTCGTTCAGCGGCATCGTGGTCGGCGACGCGGGCGTCCAGCGGCCCGAGGCCCAGCGCCTGGCCGACCAGGACGACAAGCGCTTCGGCAAGCTGAGCCAGGAGAACATCGCCAAGGCCGACGGCGACGCCGTCTTCTACAGCGCCTACGGCGAGGCCGCCGCCAAGTCGCAGGCCACGGTGACCGGCGGCCCGCTGTGGAAGAACCTGGCCGCGGTGAAGGCCGGCCACGCCCACGACGTGGACGACGAGATCTGGATGACCGGCATCGGCGTCACCGCCGCCGGCAAGATCCTCGACGACCTGGAGAAGTACCTCAGCCCGCTGGCCTGACCCGGTCGCCCCGGGCGATCCGGCCGGGCCGCAGCACCCGCGCGTAGACGCCCGCGCACGCCTGCAGCCCGGCCTCCAGCACCTGGACCCGGTTGTGCCGGGCCACCACGCGCAGCGCCTCGGTGTCGCGGCCGAGCGCGCCGTGGGCGAGCGTCGGCACCGCGCAGCGCGGGCTGGCCACGATGACCTGGAGCACGACCTCGTCCCCGACGTGCAGCTCGCGTCCCACCCAGTCGTTCTCCACGAAGCCCGCCGCGTCCGTCCTGATGATCAGGTTGGGCCGGTAGCGGAGGGCTTCGACGTGCCCCCGCGGGCTGAGCTCGCCGATGCGGGCGATCGTCGAGGTGGAGATCAGGTGCAGGGGCGCGAAGTCGAAGAAGGTGCCCGCCGGCGAGGCCCCGCCGAGCGTGCCCGCCGTGTACGGCACCTCCGCCTCGATGCCCTCGGCCAGCACCCGCTCGGGCACCGAGCGCTCCAGCTCGGCCCCCTCCGGCGGCACGTCGATCAGCCGCACCTCGCGGCCGAGCAGCTTCGACAGCTCCTCGTCGCCCGGCACGCGGGCGCCTTCGACGGTCAGCAGGTCGCGCCAGAGCCGCGGGTTCTTGGCGCTGGCGATCTTCCCCGTGGCGACGTCGAGCACCGCCCGGACCCGGTCGCCGGCCAGGCCGCGCTCGGTCACCTCGCTCTCGGCGACCTCCTCGCCCAGCATCGACTTCACCGGATAGCGGCGCAACGTGTCGACATGCATGATCGAGAGCTTAGGCCCGGTCCCAGAAGCGGCGCAGGTGGGGGACCAGCTCGGCGGCCCGCTCGTCGGGGAAGAACAGCCGGCCGCCGTCGATCTCCACGACCTCCCGCACGCCGGGGATCGTGTCGCGCAGCCAGCGGGCCCAGCTCACGTCGAAGAACACGTCGCCGGTGCCCCACACGACCAGCGTCGGCACGGTGAGCACGGTGAGCTGCGGCTCGATGGCGACCATGTCCGCGGCGTCGATCGAGGCCAGCAGGCGTTCGAAGGCGCGGCCGCCGTCCGGCCTGGCCAGGATCGGGCGCAGGTAGGCGTCCACCAGCGCGGCGGGGTCGTCGATGTGCTCGTAGCCGGCGCCCAGGGCTGTTTTGGCCAGCAGCTCGGGGTGGTCGAGCACGGCGGCCACCAGCCCGGCCAGCTCGCCCCTGACGGCCAGCTCCACGGTGTCCTTGAACGCCTCCGGCGGGGTGTTGGTGTGCACGTCGCAGTTGGTGAGGGTGAGCGAGCGCAGGCGGCGGGGGTGGCGTACCGCGAAGACCTGGGCGACGGCGCCGCCGGTGTCGTTGGCGACGAGGTCCACCTCGTCCAGGCCGAGCCCGGCGCACAGCTCCTCCACGGCCTCGGCCAGCGCGGGGATGGACAGGTCCGCGCGCGGCTCGCTGCCGCCGTGCGCGGGCAGGTCCAGGGCCACGCAGCGGCGCTCGTCGCGCAGCTCGGCGATGACGTTGCGCCACAGGTACGAGCTGGTGCCCACACCGTGCACGAACAGGGTCACCGGGCCCTGGCCCTCGTCCACGTAGTTGATGCCGTCCATGCCGGCTCCCTCTCGATTACAGACCGACTGTCGGTCTAGGAAATTACCGACCGTTGGTCGGTTTGTCTAGAGTGAGGACATGAACCTCAAGGCGGAGCGCGGCGCGGCCACCCGCGACAAGGTCCTGGCCATCGCCACGCGGCTGTTCGCCGAGCGGGGCTACGACGACACGTCGATCGAGACCGTGCTCCAGGAGTCGGGGCTGAGCCGCGGGGCCCTCTACCACCACTACGCGGGCAAGGACGCGCTGTTCGAGGCGGTGCTGGAGGCCACGGAGTCGGCCATCGGCGTCAAGATCGCCAAGGCGGTGCGCGGCATCGCCGACCCGGCGGCGGCGCTCCTGGCGGGCGCGCTGGCCTGGGTCAGGCTGGCGGGCGATCCGGTGATCCGGCGCATCGTGCTCATCGACGCGCCCGCGGTGCTGGGCTGGGAGAGCTGGCGGGCGATGGAGGAGCGGTACTCCTTCGGCATGCTGAAGGCGGCCCTGCAGGCGACCGGCGCGGTCCCCGACGACTTCGTCGACCTGCACGCCCACATGCTGCTGGCCGCCGTCAACGAGAGCGCCCTGCTGGTCGCCAGGGGCGGCGACACGGCGACGGCGGAGGCCGCCGTGGAGGAGTTCCTGCGCCGCGTCCTCAAGCCGTAGCGGGCCCTCTGGGCGCTGCGACACGGCCGTGGGAACGGCGGCGCCGCCCGGAGGCCGACGGCGGGAACCCGGAAACGCCCCCGCCGCCCGGAGGCCGGGCGGCGGGGCCGGAAACGTGGAGAAAGGTCAGGCGGCGGCGTTGGCCATGCGGCGCAGCCGGGCCAGGGCGTCGCGCTCGATGCGGCGGGCGCGGTCGCGGCCGATGCCGTAGCGCTCCCCCACCTCGGTCAGCGTGTGCTCGCGCCCGTCGAGCAGCCCGTAGCGCCAGCGCAGCATCTCGCTGGTGTCGCCCTCCAGGCCGGTGAGCCACTGGTCGAGCCGCTCGCGCTCAAGGATGTCGATGGCCTGCTGCTCGGGGTCGGCCCACGTCTCGTCGGCGATCATGTCACCGAGCTCGGTCTCGTCCTCGTCACCCACACCGAGCTGCAACGACACCGGGTCGGACGCCCAGCGGCGCAGCTCGCGCACCCGCTCGATCGGCAGGTCGAGGATCTCGGCGAGGTCGCCGTCGGTCGGCTCGGCGTCGAACTCGGCCAGCATGTCGCGGCGCACCCGCATCAGCCGGGTCATCTGCTCGCCGGCGTGCGTCGGCAGCCGGACCGGACGGGCCTGCTCGTGGATGGCCCGTCCGACCGACTGCCTGATCCACCAGGTCGCGTAGGTGGAGAACTTGTACCCCCGGCGGTAGTCGAACTTCTCGACCGCTCGAACCAGGCCCAGGTTCCCCTCCTGGACCAGGTCGATGAGCGGCATCCCCCGGCCCGAGTACTTCCGGGCCACCGCCACCACCAGGCGCAGGTTGGCCTGGATGAACTCGTCCTTCGCGCGCTGGCCGGAGACGGCCAGGCGTTCCAGCTCCTCGTCCGCCGCGTCCCCGATCCGCGGCTCGGAGCCTCCGCTGTCAAGAAGCTGCTCGGCGAACAGGCCCGCCTCGATCCGTTTGGCGAGCTCCACCTCTTCCTCCGCCGTGAGCAGCGGGACCCGGCCGATCTCGGCCAGATACGTCCCCAGCAGGTCGCGGTCAGCGACGTGCTGCTCCTGCGTGCGACTCCCCGTAGGCCTTGCCATCCCCTGGCACCTCGTTCCGCAGCTGCGTCCTATATCCGGCCAACGTCCGGCCGGAAGCAAAGATTCCCTAAACAGCTACGCCAGAGGGAGGGTCTTGGACGTCCTCCTAAAGGAGGAGACCGGCCTGAAACACCTGGTGGACAAGGGGAACACCGGGTCGGTACGCCAGGTGGACGTAGGAGGGGGCATCGAGCACGACCAGGTCGGCGCGGGCTCCCTGACGCAGCCACCCCACGTCCGTGCGGCGCAGCGCGCGGGCCCCGCCGTACGTGGCCGCGCGCACCGCCTCCAGCGGCGTCATCCCCATCTCGCGCACCGCCAGCGCCACGCAGAACGGCATCGACGAGGTGAACGACGAGCCCGGGTTGCAGTCGGTGGCCAGCGCGACCGTGACGCCCGCGTCGATGAGCCGCCGCGCGTCGGGATAGGGCGAGCGGGTGGAGAACTCGGCCCCCGGCAGCAGCGTCGCCACCGTCCCGCTCGACGCCAGGGCGTCGACGTCGGCGGCCGACAGGTGGGTGCAGTGGTCGGCCGAGGCCGCGCCCAGCTCGCAGGCGATGCGCACGCCGGGCCCCTCGGTGAGCTGGTTGGCGTGCACCCGGGGCTGGAGCCCGGCCTTGATCCCGGCGTTCAGGATCTCCCTGGTCTGGTCGCCGTCGAACGCTCCGCGCTCGCAGAAGACGTCCACCCATTTGGCGTAGGGGGCGCAGGCGTCGAGCATCTCGCCCATCACCAGCCGGACGTAGTCGTCGGCGTCGGCGCCCTCGGGGACGACGTGCGCGCCCAGGTAGGTCGTCTCGTCGGTGAGGGTGGTGGCGATCTCCAGCGAGCGGCGCTCGTGCTCGGCGGACAGGCCGTAACCGCTCTTGATCTCCACGGTGGTGGTGCCCTGGGCGAGCATCTCCTCCACCAGGGCGCGGGCGTGCGTGGCCAGGTCGGCGTCGCTCGCCGCGCGGGTGGCGGCGACGGTCGTCCTGATGCCCCCGCCGGTGTACGGCTGCCCCGACATGCGGGCCCGGAACTCGGCCGTACGGTCGCCGGCGAACACCAGGTGGGCGTGGCTGTCCACGAACCCGGGCAGCACGGCCCGGCCGCCGGCGTGCAGGCGCTCGTCGGCGGCGGGCGCCTGGGCGGCGGGGCCGACCCAGGCCACCAGGCCGTCCTCGACGACCAGCGCCGCGTCGGTGATCTCCTCGCGCTCGGGGTCGCCGGTGTAGAGCAGCCCGATCCCGTCGATCAGCGTGGTGGTCATCGCACCTTTCCTATCGCCTCGGAGAGCATGTGCCCGACGTCGCCGAGCTCGTGGCGGCCCTGCGCGACCACCCTGCGGCCGCCGGAGACCACCGAGTGCACGTCGGAGGCCGTGGCCGCGAACACCACGGCCTCCAAGCCGCCGATGCCCGCCGTGCGCACCGAGTCGAGCCGGACCGACACCAGGTCGGCCCACGCCCCGGGGATGAGCCGGCCGGCGTCGGCGAAGCCGAGCGAGGTGTGCCCGGCGCCCGTGGCGGCGGTGAGCAGGTCGGCGGCGCTCCAGTGGCCGCGCCGCTCGCTGGTCAGCCGCTCGTCGAGCTCGACCGCGCGGGCCTCCTCGAACAGGTCGATCACGGCGTGGCCGTCGGAGCCGAGCGTGATCGGGGTGCCGCGGTCGGCCGCCGCCCTGGCCGGGCCGACGCCGTCGGCGAGGTCGCGCTCGGTCGTGGGGCACATGCAGATGTACGTGCCCGACTGGCCGAGCAGCTCCACGTCGGAGTCGGTCAGATGGGTGGCGTGCACCGCGGTCGAACGCGGGCCCAGCACGCCGCGCTCGTGCAGGATCTGGACCGGCGTGGCGGCGTACGTCTCGGCGCAGGCGGCGTTCTCGGCGCGCTGCTCGGAGACGTGCGCGTGCAGCGGGGCGCCGTGCCGGTGGGAGAACTCGGCCACCACCGGCATCTGCTCGGGCGGCACCGCGCGCACGGAGTGGACGGCGGCCCCGATCTCCACGTCGTGCTGCCCCTCGTAGGCGGCGGCCAGCTCGTCGGCCCTGGCCGCCCAGCCGTCGGCGCTGCCGTCGCTGAAGCGCAGCTGCGTGCCCGACAGCGGCACGCCGATGCCGCCGGACAGGTAGCAGGTGTCGAGCAGCGTGATGCGCAGCCCGGCCTCGCGCGCGGCCTGGACGAGCGCGTGGCTCATCACGTTCCTGTCCTCGTACGGGCGGCCGCCGGGCCCGTGGTGCAGGTAGTGGAACTCGCCCACGCAGGTCACCCCGGCCAGCGCCATCTCGGCGTAGACGGCCCTGGCGAGCTGGAAGTAGGTGTCGGGGTCGAGCTTGCCCGCGACCTCGTACATCTGGTCGCGCCAGGTCCAGAAGTCGCCCTTGCCGCGCTGGGTGGCGCCGCGCAGGGCCCGGTGGAAGGCGTGGGAATGGGCGTTGGCCAGGCCGGGGATGGTCAGGCCGGGCAGCCGCTCGGCCGAGCCGGGCTCACCCCGCCCGATCCTGGCGATCCGGGCGCCCTCGACCTCGATGAGGACGCCGTGGGCGACCCCGTCGGGCAACCAGGCCTGCTCGCACCAGTAGGTCAGCGACACAGATCCTCCAGCACGTCCGCGAGTGCCACCACTCCCGCATGGCAGTCTGCCTGGTCGGCGTGCTCCTCGGGGGAATGGGACACGCCGGTGGGGTTGCGTACGAACAACATCGCGCTCGGGACGCCCGCCGTGGCCAGGATTCCGGCGTCGTGGCCCGCTCCGGTCGGCAGGATCGGCGCGGGCGTGTCGCCGCCCGCCACGCGGGCCAGCCGGTCCCTCAGCGCCGCGCCGAAGGCGACCTCGGGGGTCCACGACTCCTCGCGCACGTCCGCGCCGGCCGCCGCGGACAGCTCCTCGACCAGGGCGCGGACCGCGGGCTCGGCCGGGCCTCGGGCGTCCAGCCAGGCCGTGACCAGGCCGGGGACGGCGTTGGCGTTGCCGGGCGAGACGCGGGTCTTGCCGACCGTGGCCACCACGTCGTGCCGCTCGGCCGCTTCGCGGGCGGCCAGCACCAGGCGGGCGAAGGGCAGCATCGGGTCGTCGCGGTCGGCCAGCCGGGTGGTGCCCGCGTGGTCGGCCCTGCCGTGGAAGTCGAACCGCCACCGGCCGTGCGGCCAGATGGCGCTGGCCACGCCCACCGGGCGGCCCTCGTGCACCAGGCCGCGGCCCTGCTCGACGTGGAGCTCGACGAACGTGCCGACGGTGGCCAGGGTCTCGGCGTCGGGGCCCACGTCCGCCGGCTTACGGCCGGCCCGCGTCAGGACGTCGGCCAGCGTGTCGCCGTCGTCGTCGGTGAGCGCGAGGGCGCGTTCCGGCGACAGCGCGCCGGTGAGCAGCCGGGAGCCCATGCACGGCACGCCGAACCTGGAGCCCTCCTCGTCGGTGAAGCAGGCGACGCCGATCGGCCGGCCCGGCGTGACCTGCCGTTCGCGCAGCAGGTCGAGGGCGGCGAAGGCGGACACCACGCCGAGCGGGCCGTCGTAGGCGCCGCCGTGGCGCACGGAGTCGAGGTGGCTGCCGGTGACCACGCCGGGCCGGCGCGACGGGTCGCCCCACCAGGCCCAGAGGTTGCCGTTGCGGTCTTCCCGCAGGTCGAGCCCGCGGCGCGCGGCCTCGCCCGCGAACCACCCGCGTAGCTCCATGTCGGCGGCCGACCAGGCGTCTCTCACGTATCCGCCGGAGCGGGGATCTCGTCCTATGTGCGCGAGTGGTTCAAGCATGGGTCCACTGTAGTGAATGGATCCATTCAGATGTCAGTTGGCCGGGCCCGCGCTCGGCCTGATGGTCAGTTCGGTGAGGTGGGCGTCGGGTCCGGCGTTGATCGTGGCGAGCACGGCCCGCGCGACGGTCTCCGGGGTGAGGTACTTGTCCGGCTCGTACGCGCCGCCCTCCTGGGCGCGCACGCCGCGCTGCATGTCGGTGGCCACCCGGCCCGGATAGACGGTGGTGACCCGCAGCTCGGGCTCCTCCAGGCGCAGCGCGTCGGCGAAGGCGCGCAGGGCGAACTTGCTGGCCGCGTACGAGGCCCACTCGGGGTTGGCTCGCTGCCCCGCGCCGGAGTTCACGCAGACGACGTGCCCCCGGGCGCGGCGCAGCGCGGGCAGCAGCAGCCGGGTCAGCTCGGCGACCGCGACGACGTTGAGCTCCATGGTCGTGCGCCAGTTGCCGACGGGCTGGCCGGCGATCCGGCCGAGCAGCGCGATCCCGGCGCTGTGCACGAGCACGTCGAGCCGCTCGACGCCGTCGACGTCGGCCTCGGTGAGCCGGGTCAGCTCGACGGGCCAGGGCCGGGCGTCCGGCAGCTCGGCCGCCAGCCTGGCGAGCGCGGACTCGTCCCTGCCGCCGAGGATGACGTGATGCGTGGGGCCCAGCGCCCGCGCCACGGCCTCGCCCACACCACGGGAAGCGCCGGTGACCAGCGCAGTCGGTCGTTCAGTCATGGTGCCGAGTTTATGACCTTGACGGTTATACAAATTTGAGTACAAACTTGAGCACATGTCGGCGTCCACGCGCATCCTGATCCTCGGTTCCCTGCTCGACGGCCCCATGAACGGCTACGGCGTACGCCGCCGGCTGGAGATGATGGGCGCCGACACCTGGGCCAACGTCGCCTTCGGCTCGATCTACCACGGCCTGGGCAAGATGGCCGACGAGGGGCTGCTCGCGGTCGTCGAGGCCGGCAAGGGCGGCAAGGTCGTCTACGAGCTCACCGACGCCGGCCGCTACGAGTTCCACCGGCTGCTCATGCACAGCTGGTCCGAGGTGAGACCCGTCGTCGACCCCTTCCAGGTCGCGCTGACGTTCATGCACCGGATGAAAAAGCAGGAGATTCTCGACGCCCTGCATGGCAGGATTCGGCAACTGCGACTGAACATCGAGACCATCGACCACGCGTACGGCACCAAGCAGCGCTACGGCGAGCCCCGCCACCTCGACGAGAACCTCCGCCTGACCCAAGCCATGCTCCAGGCCCAGCTCGACTGGGTCGAAGGCGCGATCGGCCGGGTCGAGAAGGACGAACTGCCCTGAGGAGAAAAATGATCATTGAGGCACGTGAGTTACGCAAGACGTTCACCACCAGGAGCCGCAAGGGCTCGCAGACCGTCGAGGCCGTGCGCGGCATCGACCTCGACGTCGAGAAGGGCGAGATCTTCGGCGTGCTCGGCCCCAACGGCGCCGGCAAGACCACGACGATCCGCATGCTGGCCACGCTGATCACGCCCGACTCCGGCACCGCCGTCGTCGCCGGCCACGACCTGCGCAAGGAGCCCGAGGCCGTGCGCCGCCGGCTCGGCTACGTCAGCCAGGCGGGCGGCGTGGAGGACACCACGAGCGCCCGCGCCCAGATCATGATGGCCGCGAAGATCCACGGCGTGGCCGACCCGAAGCAGGCCACGGCCGACGTGCTCGACCGCTTCGACCTCGCCGAGATGGCCGACCGGCCCGGCCGCACGCTCTCCGGCGGCCAGAAACGGCGGGTGGCCATCGCGCTGGGGCTGGTGCACGCCCCGCCGCTGCTCTTCCTCGACGAGCCCACCACCGGCCTCGACCCGCAGAACCGCGCCAACCTCTGGGACCGCATCAGGCAGCTCCGCGAGGCCGGCACGAGCGTGCTGCTCAGCACCCACTACCTCGACGAGGCCGACGCGCTCTGCGACCGGCTGGTGATCGTCGACCACGGGCGCATCGTGGCCGAGGGCACGCCCGGCGAGCTCAAGCGCGAGGTCTCCGGCGACGTCGTCACGCTGCGGCTGGCCGAGCCCGAGCGGGCCGCCGAGGCGCTCAGGCCCCTGGCCCGCGAGGTGCGCCTGGACGAGGACGCCCTGCGCGTCTACGTCGACGACGGCGAGCACACCCTGCCCGCGCTGCTGCGCGTCCTTGAGGAGCAGGGCATCGGCCTGCGCTCGATCGCCCTCGACCGCTCCACCCTCGACGACGTCTTCCTGGCCAAGACCGGCCGGTCCCTGCGCGACACCGGAGCCGCCGCATGATCCGCCACATCGCCCTGTTCACCGGCTACGAGCTGAAGAAGTCCTTCAGCAACCCCGTCTGGCCGCTGTTCGGCATCCTGCAGCCGGTGCTCTACCTGCTGATGTTCGCGCCGCTGCTCAAGGACCTGACGCCGGGCCGCAGCACGGTCGACGCTCTGCGCATGTTCACGCCCGCGTCGATGATGATGATCGCCGTGTTCGGCTCGTTGTTCTCCGGGTTCGGCCTGATCGCCGAGCTGCGCAACGGCTCGCTCGAACGGTACGCCGTCAGCCCCGCCTGGCGGCCGGCCATCGTGCTCGGGCGGGTGGCCAAGGACATGGTCGTGCTGGTGTGCCAGGCGGTCCTGGTGCTGGTCGTGGCCGTGGCCATGGGCGTGCGGATCGGCGGTGTCGAGCTGGTGCTGGTGCTGGCGCTCATGGCGGCCACCGGGCTGTTCGCCTCCGGGCTGTCGCAGGGGCTGGCGCTGACCGTGCGCGACGAGAACGGCATGTCGCAGACGCTCAACCTGTTCATGCTGCCGATCATGCTGCTGGCCGGGCTGTTCATCCCGATCGCGTTCGCGCCCGGCTGGATGCGGGCGATCGCGCCGGTCAACCCGCTCTACCACGCGGTCGAGGCCGGGCGGGCGCTGTTCGCCGGACGGCTGGACGACTCGTCGATCCCGATCGCCTTCGCGCTGTTCATCGTGCTCGCGGTGCTCACGACGCTCTGGTCGATGCGGTCGCTACGCAGGATCGCCGGGTAGGAACGTGCCGGCCTCGTCGGTCATCCGCTCGTACTCCTCCAGCCTGGCCCTGGTACGCAGCGGCGCGGCGTCGGCCATGGCCTCGACCAGGGCCATGGCCAGGGCCAGGGGGGCCGCGTGGGAGTCGAACACCAGGCGGTCCCCGACCGGGCCGTCGAGCACGACCTCGGCCGGGAAGCCGGGCTTGTCGGTGATGGCGGCGACGCGCAGGCCGAGCTTCCCGGCGTACTCCAGCGCCTGCACGACCTCGGCCGGATAACGCGGGAGCACCACCGCCACCACCCACTCCGCGCCCGCCCGCCGCGCCGCGTGCAGCCCCTCGACCAGCTCGGAGCCGCCGTGGGTGAGCAGGCGCACGTCGGGGTGGATGCGCCTGGCGTAGTAGGCGAAGGTGGTGGCCAGGCCGCAGGAGACCCGCAGGCCCAGCACCGGCAGCGGCTCGGTGGCGGCGAGCTGCTCGCCCAGCTCCTTGAGCGGGAGGGCGGCCAGCCGCTCGCGGACCACGGCGAGGTTGCGGATCTCGCTGTCGATCGCGTTGCGCAGCAGGCTCTCCTGGGGCGCGACCACGCCGCCCCCGAGCACCAGCGGGCGCAGCGCCTGGCGCAGCTCGGGATAGCCGGCGAAGCCGAGCACCATGGCGAACCTGGTCACCGACGGCTGGCTGACCCCGGCCCGCTCGGCCAGCTCGACGCTGGACAGGAAGATCGCCTCGTCGAGGTGCTCGCCCAGGTAATGGGCGATCCTGCGCTGCACCGGCGACAACCTCCGGCCGTCGAGCAGCACGCCGAGCCCACCGTGATATCCGTCAGCCACGCCACCTCCAACACTCCGCCACCGGCATTCTCATCCCCCGCGCCGCGCGGGGGACGGCGACGACGGGGTCAGGACTCGCGCATGGGGATGCGCACGCCACGGGCCTCGGCCACCTCGGCGGCCTCCTCGTACCCCGCGTCGACGTGGCGCATCACGCCCGTGCCGGGGTCGTTGGTCAGGACGCGGTTGAGCTTCTCCCCGGCCAGCGCGGTGCCGTCGGCGACCGTGACCTGCCCGGCGTGGATGGACCGGCCGATCCCCACGCCGCCGCCGTGGTGGATGGACACCCAGGCCGCGCCGGAGGCGGTGTTGAGCATGGCGTTGAGCAGCGGCCAGTCGGCGATGGCGTCCGAGCCGTCGGCCATGGCCTCGGTCTCCCGGTACGGCGAGGCCACCGATCCGCTGTCCAGGTGGTCGCGGCCGATCACGATCGGCGCCTGGAGCTCGCCGGAGGCCACCATGTCGTTGAACCGCTCGCCCGCGACGTTGCGCTCGCCGTAGCCGAGCCAGCAGATGCGCGCGGGCAGGCCCTGGAAGTGCACCTTCTCGCCGGCCTGCGCGATCCACCTGGCCAGCGGCTCGTTGTCGGGGAACAGCTCCAGGATCGCGCGGTCGGTCGCGGCGATGTCGGCCGGGTCGCCGCTCAGCGCGGCCCACCGGAACGGCCCCTTGCCCTCGCAGAACAGCGGCCTGATGTACGCCGGCACGAACCCGGGGAAGTCGAAGGCCCGCGTGTACCCCGCCAGCTGGGCCTCCCCGCGGATGGAGTTGCCGTAGTCGAACACCTCGGCGCCGGCGTCCTTGAAGCCGACCATGGCCTCGACGTGCCGGGCCATCGACGTGCGCGCCCGCTCGGTGAAGCCGGCCGGGTCCTTGTCGCGTTCGGCGCCCATGTCCTCGAAGGCGACGCCGACCGGCAGGTACATCAGCGGGTCGTGCGCGGAGGTCTGGTCGGTGACGATGTCGATCTCGGCGCCCCCGGCCAGCAGCTCGGGCAGGGCCTCGGCGGCGTTGGCCACGACGCCGATGGACAGCGGGCGGCGCGCGTCGCGGGCCTCGTAGGCCAGCCGCAGCGCCTCCTCCAGGGAGGCCGCCTGCACGTCGAGGTAGCGGTGCTCGATGCGGCGGGTGACCGAGCGGGGGTCGCAGTCGATGCAGATCGCGACGCCGCCGTTCATGGTGACGGCCAGCGGCTGGGCGCCGCCCATGCCGCCGAGACCGGCCGTGAGGGTGATCGTGCCGGCCAGCGAGCCGCCGAACCGCTTCGCGGCGACCGCGGCGAACGTCTCGTACGTGCCCTGGAGGATGCCCTGGGTGCCGATGTAGATCCACGAACCGGCGGTCATCTGGCCGTACATGGTGAGGCCGGCCGCCTCCAGGCGGCGGAACTCCTCCCAGTTGGCCCAGTCGGGGACCAGGTTGGAGTTGGCGATGAGCACCCGGGGGGCCCATTCGTGGGTGCGGAAGACGCCCACCGGGCGGCCCGACTGGACCAGCAGCGTCTCGTCGCCCTCCAGCGTGGTCAGGGTCCTGACCATGGCGTCGAAGGAGGGCCAGTCGCGGGCGGCCCGGCCGGAGCCGCCGTAGACGACCAGCTGCTCGGGGTGCTCGGCGACCTCGGGGTCCAGGTTGTTCTGGAGCATGCGGAGCGCCGCCTCCTGCGGCCACCCCTTCGCGGTGATCGTAGTGCCTCGCGGTGCGCGCACGCTGCGGCTCATGGTGACCCTCCTGAATGAACACATTCACCTTTGTCACCCGAAGACTACGGTGGACCGCGTCCAGCGGTCCACCGCAGGCTGCAGGCGAAGCCTGCGCCTACGGTCCCAGTAGCACCCAGCGGTCCACCGTTGGGTTGAACGTGAGGCTCCCCTAGCTGGTGAGGAATTGGGTGGCGGCCAGTTCGCGGTAGAGGTCGTCGTCCGCGACGAGTTCGGCGTGGGTGCCGACCGCCCGTACGCCGCCCGCTTCCATCACCACGATCCGGTCGGCGTTCGTCACGGTGGACAGCCGGTGGGCGATGACCAGCACGGTCGTCTCGGCCGCCACCTCGGCGATGACCTCCCGCAGCCGCAGCTCGTTGACCGCGTCGAGCTGGGACGTGGCCTCGTCGAGCAGCAGCAGCCTGGGCCTGCGCAGCAGGGCTCGGGCGATGGCGACCCGCTGCCGCTCGCCGCCGGACAGCAGCACGCCGCGGTGGCCCACCGCCGTGTCGAGCCCTTCGGGCAGCCGGGCGACCAGGTCGTCGAGCCGGGTGCGGGTGACGGCGCGGCGCAGTTCGTCCTCGGTGGCGTCCTGGGCGGCGAAGAGCAGGTTCTCGCGCAGCGTGCCGGCCAGGACGGGGGCGTCCTGCTCGACGTAGCCGAGCGCGGCCCGCAGCTCGCCGAGGGGCCAGTCGCGGATGTCCCGGCCGCCGATCGAGATCAGGCCGTCCTGGTGCTCGTAGAAGCGTTCGAGCAGGGCGAACACCGTGGACTTGCCCGCGCCCGACGGCCCGACCAGCGCCGTGAGCCCGCCCGCGGGCACTTCGAAGGTGACGCCGTCGTGCACCGCGGGACGGTCGTCGCCGTACCGGAAGACGACGTTCTCGAACCGCAGGCCCACCGGCGTGCCCGCGACCGGGACGGCGGCGCTGACCGGCTCGCCGGGCAGGTCCTCGATCTCCTTGATGCGCCGCATCGCGGCCAGCCCGTTCTGGAGCTGGACGGCGCCCTGGACGAGCTGTCCGATCGGCGGCACCAGGTAGAACAGGTAGAGCAGGAACGCGATCAGGGACGAGACCTCCAGCACGCCCGACGCCACCCGCGACCCGCCGACGGCCAGCACGCACAGGAAGGCGATCTGCACGGCCATCCAGGTCGCCACGCCGGCCAGCGACGTCCAGCCGGCCACCTGCAGTCCGCGGTCGCGGGCGCGCTCGGCCGCCTCCCCGACGACCGCGATCTCCCGCTCCTCCGCGCCGCTGGCCTTGACCGTGCGGTACGCCTGCAGCGCCCGGTCCAGCACGGCCCCCATCTCGCCGACTGCCTCCTGGGCCTGCGTCTGCGCCCGCTGGATGCGCGGCATGATGAGCGCGACCAGGCCGCCGATCACCACCACCACGAGCAGTGTGACCAGCAGCAGCACGCCGTCCATGGTGGCCATCATGATGATCGCGCCGATCAGCATGAAGACCGCGCTGACCGACTCCACGATCCCGTTGGTCAGCACCGCGCGCAGCAGCGTCGTGTCACTCGTCACCCGCGACATCAGGTCGCCGGGCTTGAGCCGGTCGACGTCGGCGACCCTGAGCCGGAGCATCCGGTCGACGAGCCTGCGCCGGGCGCCCAGCACGACGCCCTCGCCGGTGCGTTCCATCAGGTAGGTGCCCCCGGCCGAGACGACGGCTCCGACGAGCACCGCCACGGTCAGTCCTAACAGCGGCGCGGCCAGCGACTGGTCTTCTCCGAAGGCGTCCACGACGTACTTGGCCAGCAGGGGCATCGCCAGCCCCGCCACCGAGCCGATCAACCCGAGCAGACCGCCCGCGATCAGGACTTTCCGGTGCGGCCTGAGGTAGGCCAGCAGCTCTTTGAGCACCCCAACTCCTCTCACGACATTTCTCGAAATTGCCCAACGAACGGCGCAACGCGATCCGCACCGCCGCGCCAGGGTCAACTTAGATTGACGACCAAAGTATGTCAACTTTCGTTGACGCCTCCTCCTTGAGAAGGAGACGCACGGACGATCGCCGCCCTCTGGCACCGGGATCGGCGGCGGCCCTATAGTCATGTCCATGAGTAGTCATGTTCTTGAGCGTCGCTGATGGCGTTGCGGCATGCCGTGCTGGCGGCGCTGCTCGACGGCGAGTACAGCGGCTACCAGCTCACCAAGATCTTCGACGTGGGCGTCTCCAACTTCTGGTACGCCGCCCCCCAGCAGCTCTACGCCGAGCTGACCAGGCTGGAGGCCGACGGCCTGGTCACCGGCCGGGAGGTGGTCCAGCGCGGCCGTCCGAACAAGCGCCTGTTCTCGGTCACCCAGGCCGGCCTGGACGAGCTGGCCGCCTTCGCCGCCGCCCCGGCCAAACCGCTGCTGCTCCGCGACGACCTGGCCGTCAAGGTCCACGCGGCCGACCGGCTCGACCCGGCGCCGCTGATCGCCCAGCTCCTCGACCGCGCCGGGGAGGCCGCCGCCAAGCTCGCGTTCTTCGAGCAGACCCTGCTGCGCCTGCGCGGCGACCGCGACGAGGAGTCGTTCCTGCGCGAGGGCGAGCGGGTCGGCCCGTACCTGTCCTGCCTGGCGGGCTGCCGCCTGGAGCGGGAGATGCGCGACTGGTGCCTGAGCACCGCCCGGACGCTCGGCGAGCGCGCCGCCCGGACCTCGGAGGAGAACCCGTGACCTACACCCGTTACGTCGCGCTCGGCGACAGCCAGACCGAGGGCCTCGGCGACGGCGACGACGTCCTCGGCCACCGCGGCTGGGCCGACCGGCTCGCCGAGCACCTGGCCCGCGGCAATCCCGGCCTGCTCTACGCCAACCTCGCGGTGCGCGGCCGGGTGGCCGCCCAGATTCGCGCCGAGCAGCTGCCCGCCGCGCTGGAGCTCCGTCCCGACCTGGCCACGGTGATGGCGGGCATGAACGACATCATCCGTCCCGGTTTCGACGCCGCCGCCGTCGCGGCCGACCTGGAGCACATGTTCGCGGCGCTGACCGGGGCGGGCGCGCGGGTGGTGACCGTGACCTTCCCCGACATCGGCCGGATCGCGCCGCTGGCCAGGCCGCTGCTGCCGCGCGTGCTCGACCTCAACGCCCGCGTCCGCGAG